>DASXBH010000344.1:0-7347 GCA_036491775.1 Candidatus Acidiferrum sp. | reverse complement strand
GAACTTCTCGTCGAGATGCTTGCCGGCGCCGGTTATAACGTCTTATGCGCCTGCGACGGTCCGTCCGCTGTCCACGTGGCGGCCACCGCCAGCCCTAAGATCAACTTGCTGATTACCAATACCAGGCTCCGCAATATGACCGTACATGACATGGTCACCAACCTTCAGCAACATAATTCCGCGCTTCGTATTCTTTATATTTCTGGCCATCTCGACGAAAACCTAGCCCAACTCCTCAGCAAACACGTGGATCGTGTATTCTTGCTAAAACCCTTCACCAGAGACGCACTGCTTCGCAAAATCAACGAGGTTCTTTTCTAGCTGCTCGCCGTTTTTTTCGCGCGAGACCTTTAGCCTTGCGTCCAATTGCCCGGTTCTTTTCGGTGCGCGCCATCGCTTCCAGTCGCACTATAAACTTCGCCACTCGCCGCTCCAGCGTTGCTTGATGCTTCACCGCAGTCAGATACCTCACGATTTGCCGCCGCAACGCTGTGCTCAGGGCACGAAATTTGGCCTGCGCAGCCGGTGACTGCCGTAGTGCCATCACTAAAAGGGGCGGTAAAGACGGCTCGCGCGATTCCCCGTCCCGCTCCAGCGCCACTTCCACGATCGCCCCGGCGTCCATCCGTAGCTTCTTCCGGATGTCGCCGTGGATCGCCAACCGGTAGCAACCCTTCCCGCGCGATACCATCGTGGTGCGCAACGGCAATCCTTCCACCGTCCCGCATACCGGCACCGTCACAACACCTTCACCCAGCGCCAGCGACACATCCGCAGGGACATCCACATAGCGGATCAAGCCCACCTTGTAAATTTGGCCTGCAAAAATGTGCATTGAAATTGACACCACGAAATTCCAAGCCGCTTAGGACGGTGGTCGCAGGCCGATGTGCAGTGCCACCGAATTCAGTGTCATCAGCTTGTATCGCACACCGGTATATCCGACTTGCCTCATCAACTCCGCTAACTCCGGTGCCCGGAAAAAGCGAGCCACGGATTTAGGCAAGTAGGCATATGCAGGAGCGTCTCCAGAAATCAGTCCGCCGATTCTTGGCAACACTCTGGTCGTATAGAAGCGATACAAGTTGCCCATCAGCCCTCGCGCAGGCTCCGTGAATTCCAGAATTCCTACGGTCCCCGCCGGCTTCAAAACGCGATAGATTTCCTTCAGACCTGCCTCGTAATTCGCAAGGTTGCGAAAGCCGAACGCCGTGGTCACCAAATCGAACGACTCGTCCGGAAACGGCAAGCGCAACGCATCTGCTTCGAAAAACGGTATAGGCGAAACCGCATTCGCTTGCTCAGCTTTCGCCCGTGCGCGCACCAGCATGGTGTGCGAAAAGTCGGCGCCCATGATCTTTGCTTTCGCGCTGCGTCCCAGCGAGAAGGCCAGATCCCCCGTACCGCAACACAAATCCAGCACGCGCGCATCGGCTCGATCCAGAATTGGGCGTAACTCTTGCGCCGTTCGCGCGCGCCACACGTGATCCATCTGTGCCGAAAGCAGATGATTGATCAGGTCATAACGCGGCGCGATTCGCGTGAACATCTCGCGCACTCGCCGCGACGCGTCTTGCTCGCTGGTTGCACCTTCCGGCGCCGTTCCTTTGGGGAGTGCCAGCGGCTCAGCCATCGCACTTCCCTGTCAATTGCAACGGCCGCACCAGAAAATGTGGGGCAAAACGCAAGATGCACATCACCGTTTCTGGCCGCACATCGTCAAACGATGCTGCGTGTCCGATTCGCGGTGCCAGCACGAATCGCACATGTCCCGCCCGCGTCTTCTTATCGGATTGCATCGCCGCCATCAATACTCGCGGCGCAATCTTCGGCCAACCAGGCAGAGGGCCGATCTTTCGCACCAGCGCCACGATTCTCGATGCCGCGTCCGCCCTGGTTCCCACCGCTTCGTGTCCCAACAACGCCGCGCACATCATGCCCCACGCCACCGCTTCACCATGTTGAAAGCGTTTGTAGCGCGTCGTCGATTCCAGCGCATGTCCAAAGGTGTGCCCGTAATTCAGAATTTCCCGCAGGCCCGACTCTCTTTCGTCTTTGCTGACCACCTGCGCTTTGATCTCAATCGAGCGACGGATAATTTTCTCCAGCGCTTTTGCCTCGCGTCCTAGTATCGCTTCCATATTCGATTCCAGGAAGGCGAACAACTCCGGGTCCGCGATGACTCCGTACTTGATTACTTCCGCCAGTCCTCCGCGAAATTCGCGATCCGGCAAACTCTTCAACGCTTCCGGGTCCACCAGCACCAACCGCGGCGGATAAAACGCGCCCACCAAGTTTTTGCCTTCGGGCAGATTTACGCCGGTCTTTCCCCCAATTGCGCTATCCACCTGCGCCACCAGCGTGGTCGGCACGTGCACCAACGCCACGCCTCGCAAATACGATGCCGACACAAACCCGGCCACGTCTCCTACCACTCCGCCGCCGACAGCGACAATCAGCGATTGCCGATCCGCTCCAGCAACCACCAACTTCCGCGCGATTCCTTCGACAGTCCGCAAATTTTTCGCAGCTTCCGCATCATCAAACAAATGCACCGGCGCTTTGCTGCCCCGCGCAAAACTCTTTTGAATCTTCCGGCCAACAGCCCGCCATACCTTCGACGAAGAAACGACGTGCACGCTGGAAAATTTCCCAAGCCGGGACACTTCCCTGCCCACTCGTCCCAGCAAGCCGCTACGGCACAGCACGTCGTAACATCCCGACGAAGCCCGCACCCCGACTGCCTGTGAATTCCCAGTTTTCATCTCAGTAATTGGTTTTCCAAATGTAACACACACTCACGACTTGTCCGGGAGCCCAGACACACGCCGCAGCAACCAGTTTCCACCTCTATCTTCAGTCTTTTATTTTCTATTTGCTAAGAGGTTACTTCTTCTGCAGCGCTTGCACCGATTCCAGAATCGTGTATCCCGTAATCGCCAGCGTCTTCGCGCTGATTTTATCCATCGTATCCTGCGTCGTATGCCAGTACGGCACGTCGGTTGAATCCAGATCAATAATGTCCACCGAAGGCACATTGCGCGCCGTAAACGAAAAATGATCGTCCCCGCCAATGTCAGTGGGCTCATTCAAAAATATTTCGCCATAGCCCAGCTTGGCCCCGGTTCCCCACACCAGGTCGACCAGCCACTTGGTGGAACCACCATCCCGCTTGAAATGCGGGGTACGTCCTCCCACCAGATCCGCCAGGATGAACGCCTTCACCTTTGGCAAATCACCGTCAGCCGCCAACTTGGCCGCCATTTGCCGGCTTCCATAGGTGTGGTCGGGATCCTTCCACTGCAAATTGAACGCCTCTTCCGCATCAAAAAACGCGATCCACACTGCATACTTCCCGCGCTGCTTGCATAGCAGCCGGGCCAGTTCCAACATCACGCCGGTCGACGATCCCGCGTCATCCGCTCCCACGAAATTGTCGATTTTCTTGGTGTCGTAATGGGTGCCCAGCAAAATGATTCCCGGCTTCTCGCCCGGAATTTTCACCAGAATATTCTTCATCGGCACGCGCCCGTCCGGCGTATCTGCCGAAAAAGAATCCGTTTCCACCGCGCAGCCATACGACTTTAGTTCGGTTTCAAGATAATCCTGCAGCTTGGCAATCGCCGGAGAGCCCGGGGGCCGCGGCCCGAAGCTCACCTGCTTCGCCACCTGTTCATAAGCGCGCTGGCCGTCAAATCCGCCGGTCGAGTCCGCCGGCGGAGCCTCATCTCCCGGGTGCGGCGCACTTCCCGCTACGGCGCTCATGAATGGCGGGTTATGGTTGGGCGTAGCAGTGTTGTTTGCCGCGGCACTATTCGAGCTGTCCGACTTGCAGCCTAGCGCCACAAATGCGAATAGGCCCAGTATCGTGAGTATCAGCCGAAACACTACCGAGCGAGATTTCATACCGCGGTGCCTGCGCTTTCTGCCGCCAGCCGTTTAGCTTTATTGCGCAATACCAGAGCCGAAACGCCCATGCCCACAAAATACAATCCCACCATCGGCGCCATAAAAATCAGCATGGTAGTGGCGTCTGGAGTAGGCACGATAATCGCGGCCACCACGGAAATCAGCAGAATCGCGTAGCGCACGTTCTTCCACAAAAATTTTGGCGTAACAATTCCGAACAACGTCAGGAAGAAAATCAGAATCGGCAGCTCGAACACCAGCCCCAATCCCAGCAGCACCATCAAAATCAAATCGAAATACTCATTGATGCTCAGTAGCGGCGCCACCGATCCCCCAAATTGCTGGAACCCTACCAAAAAATGCAGCATGTATGGCAAAGTTATGAAATAGCCAAACGCAATGCCCGCCAGAAACAGAAACACCGTGGAAAAGAGAAATCCCGTTACTGCGCTTCGTTCATGCTTGTACAGTGCCGGCGCCACAAACAGCCACAATTGATACAGCACCACCGGCGACGCAATCACGATTCCCAGATACACGCCGAAAGTGATCACCAGATTTAACGCGCCCGCCGGATGGTTGTAATACAGCTTGGAATCAAATCCCGCGTCTTTCAGCGCCTTGAGCATCGGCTCATTGATAAACCGAATCAGCTTCGGCGAAATGTACACGCCGATAAACGCGCCGATTCCGATGGCGTACAGAGAATTAATGATGCGCTTCCGGAGCTCCGTCAGGTGCTCGAAAAACGTCATCTGGCCGCCGGCTTCTTCAAGCCGGCCTGCTAACGAAGTGTCACGCTGGCTGCTGTTGGTCATGGGAAGGTGAAGAACTGGCGTCAGTCGCGGCTGCTGCAGTTGAAGTGGAAGCCGAAGTTGCTGTTGAAGCTGAACCTCCGCTGGCTCCATCGCCAGCGTTGCCCTCGGCGGGTGTTTCACCTTCGGCGACCGTCGCTGCCGATTCGCTTGCCGCCGCGTCTAACCGGGGCACGGCTTCAGCTACAGGAGTAATGATGGGAGCTTCCGTCTGTCGATTATCTGCCGCCACTCCGCCAGTCGCGCCCGTCCCGCCGCCTTCGCTACCCGCGGGTGAACCCAACGTCGCTGGTGGCACTGGGTTCTTGGCTCCATCTGAAGCCGCTGCTGCAGCTTCAGCCGCTTGCTTCTTCAATTCCGCCAGCCGCGTCTGGCGTTCCAGATCCCGCATTTCCTCTTCAAAGGCGCTCTTGAAGTCGCCAGAAGCCTTTCGAAACTCCGCCATCAGCTTACCCAGGCTCCGGGCAAGCTCCGGCAGCTTCTGTGGTCCGAATACCACCAGGACCACAATGAACACCACAATCATGTGCGGAATGCTTAACATACGGACTAGGTGTCGCCCATCACCCTGTTTGCATCATAGAAAGGGCAGCTAACCAAGTCAAACGACAGTTCGCTTTTGCCATGTTATACTCAACTTTTCGACGAAACGGGCGAGGTAATCCATGAATCCAGAACGCCGTGGCCTCCTGCTGGTGGTCGCAGTTCTCATTCTCTCCGCGGTTTTGGGCGGCATCTATGGCCCCTCCGTTAAGGCCACTTCGGCTTCTTCGGACGACTACCAATCCGCTGTACGCGACTTCACCCGCGTCTTGGATGTGGTTCAGTCCAATTATGCGGAACCCGTCGACGTCGATAAGACTGTCTACCAGGGTGCCATTCCCGGCATGCTGCGGATGCTCGACCCGCACTCCAATTTCTTCGACTCCCGTCAGTTCGCGCTTCTCCGTGAAGATCAGCGCGGCAAATATTATGGTGTCGGCATGGTCGTCGCGCCTCGCGACACCCACACAGTCGTGGTGGCTCCTTACGTTGGCGCTCCCGCTTATAATGCGGGACTTCGCCCCGGCGATCTGATCACCAAGGTTGACGACAAGACCACCGAAGGCCTGACCACCAGTGAAGTCGCGGACATGCTCAAGGGTCCTAAAGGCACCATCGTCAAGATTGTCGTCACCCGCGAAGGCTACACCGACCCTCTCATCTTTACCGTTACTCGCGACGAAATTCCTCGCCACTCCGTCGATATCGCGTTCATGCTCAAGCCCGGCATCGGCTATGTGCGGCTTTCCCAGTTCAACGAAACCACCGATCGCGAAATTGCTGATGCTCTCAAGAATCTCGGTGCCACGACTCTCGACGGCCTGATTCTCGATCTTCGCGGCAATCCTGGCGGACTGCTCAACGAAGCTGTTGCCGTTGGCGACATGTTCCTCGAAAAGGGCCAGCTCATCGTTTCCTATCACGGCCGCAATGCGCCCAATCGCCCGTTCTACGCGGTACGCGGCAATCAGGGCATGACCGTGCCTCTCGTCATCGTCGTGAATAACAATTCCGCCTCCGCCGCGGAGATCGTTTCCGGCGCCGTGCAGGATCATGATCGCGGCCTGATCGTTGGCGAAACAACCTTCGGTAAGGGCTTGGTCCAAACCGTCACGCCGCTCGCAGAAAATACTGGCTTGGCGCTCACCACTGCTCGTTACTACACGCCGAGCGGCCGCCTGATTCAACGCGACTACAAATCCATCTCACTCTACGAATATCACTACGAGCGAAAAGTTCCTGAGCATCCAACGGAGATTCGCCAGACGGACAGCGGACGCGCCGTAACCGGTGGCGGTGGTATCACGCCCGACATCATTGTCGATGCCGCCAAACCCACCAAGTTCCAGGAACTTCTGTTTCGCGATGATGTCTTCTTCCCTGCCGAACAAGGCGTAGGCAGCTTCACCCGCTATTTCCTCGGCACCAGGCCCGCCGTCAGCCTCAGCTTCGCGGTCGACGACAAGGTCCTCCACGAGTTCCGCGATTACCTCAGCAAGCACAACATTCATTACACTGAGGCGGAATACGCCGAGAATCTTGATTGGGTAAAACGCAAGATCAAGCAGGAAGTCTTCATGTCCAACTACGGCACTGCGGAAGGATTCAAGGTTCTCCTCGAAGCCGATCCGCAGGTGCAGAAGGCCGTGGAGTCCATCCCGCAAGCCCGCGCCCTTTACGAAAACGCCCGCAAGGTAGTAGCCCAGCGCAACGGCGGCGCTTCCGACCAACCCTAAACCTCAAACCTGAGGAACACCGAAACGAGCCATTCATGGCTCTGTTCCGGCCTGATTCGATTAAACTCTACCGGGCGCTCACAAGGCGCCCTTTTTTTTCGGACGAACTCCTCTTTTCCTTCCGCCGTGTTGGCAACACTCCACTCGTTTGTTAAACTATTTCTGCTGCTCGTGGGCGAGTAGCTCAGCTGGGAGAGCGCGTCGTTCGCAACGACGAGGTCGCCGGTTCGATCCCGGTCTCGTCCACCAAAATAATCAATAAAACACAGCCGATTTCGCATTCCTGAAAATGGGGGTGGCATCACGTTAGTGGGTCTCATCGTTTCAAGCCACGCTGCGCGTTT
>DASXBH010000343.1:0-15693 GCA_036491775.1 Candidatus Acidiferrum sp. | reverse complement strand
TGATTTCCTCCGGACTGTTCGCGATCTCCACCAATACCCGCTCCAGTTCATCGAGTGTGCTGCTCATCGCCGCGTCGCCCTGCGACCACGCACTCTGCCGGTACAACCGATTTTCTTCCACCAGACTTTCCGCCCGCTTCTGTGCCGCCGAAATGTCGATTAGCTTATTTTTGTCCTGTGTCGGCTGGGCATTGGCCAGTTCCATCAAGACCATCTCGGACCGGCCCAGATGATCTCCCACAGCGATCACCAGCACGCGCTCGCGCACCTGGGAGGCATTCGTCACATTGCTTCCCGGTACCGGCTGTTTGCTGATTCTCCCCAAGGCAAATGCCAGAATGACGATCGCCGCCAATGCTCCCGCTGTCGCCAGGCGCCCCGTGGAAAGCCAATCTGCCCACCACCTTGTACGTTTTTCGGGAAGGCGTGACGCAATCTGTTGCCACACGCGCCGGCCGTAATCTTCACCGGGGTCGGGCTCCGGCATCGCGTTCAGAGCCGCGAACACTTCTTCGATCCGCTGCAGCTCCTCGCGGCACTGAGCGCATTCCCGCAAGTGGCCAGCGATCGCCTCACGAGTGCCAGGCTCCCCATCTCGATAGCCAATCAATTCTTCGTTCGTAAAATGTTTCATCATTCCGTTCCCATCGCTCTGGCCGCCGTCTTTGTGCCTGCAAACGGCTCCAGCGCTTTACGAAGCTTCGATACCGCGCGAAACACCGTGTTCTTCGTGGCATTCGAATTCGATTTCAACACCGCGGCTATTTCTTCAATGCCGCAGCCTTCCCAATGACGCATTACAATCGCGGTTCGCTCCGCCGGCGTCAGTTCCTTGAGCGCCGCCTTCATCATGTCTGCCAATTGCATACTGCTCGCCAAGCGCTCCGGGGAAGGCGCAGGATCTTTTGCGAGCGCTACTGGATCGACCTCCAGCCCATCCTCGTGTGGTTTGCTGGGATGTTCGCGCCGAGATTCCTCGGTCTTGCTCTGGCGCATCCGGTCGATCGCGTAATTCGCCGCAATGCGATACACCCAGGTCCCAAAGTTCGAGTTGCCTGCAAACTGCCGCAGCTTCTGGTATCCGCGCAAAAACGCTTCTTGCACCACTTCCTCCGCGTCTTGACGGTTCCCGGTCATGCGATACGCCAGTCGAAACACATTCGCGCTATGCCTTTCCACGAGCACACGATACGCATCGCGCTCGCCACCCAGCGTGCGTTCGACAGCAATCGCGTCGCTGATCCCGTCGGTCTCAGCCCTCTCGATACGCCCGTTCATTCCCATGATTAGACAGGTTTTGGTCCTCGCGGTTAGGTCTGTGCCCGGTTCATCCAGTCAGTCGCCCCTGGCCCAGAAATACCGTATCATTACTGTGGATTTCCCCGGAGACGCCCAAGTGATTCCACGCTATACCCGCGAAGAAATGGGCCGCGTCTGGAGTGACGCCAACCGCTACCAGAAGTGGCTTGATGTCGAACTGGCCGCCGCGGACACCCTGGCCGAGGCCGGGCAAGTTCCCAAAGAAGCTGCCGCCATTTTGCGCAGCCGCGCCAAAGTGAATGTGGGGCGCATCAACGAACTCGAGGCACGCGTCAAGCACGACGTGATCGCCTTCACCATGGCGGTGAGCGAGTCAATTGGCGATCCCGGCGCGGCGCGATGGCTGCACTACGGCATGACCTCCAATGACGTGGTGGACACCGCCCAAGCCTTGCTGGTGCGCGATGCATCGCACATTATCGAGCGCGACCTGGTGATCCTTGGCGAAGTGCTGGACGTTCGTGCTCACGAATTTCAGCATACCCCGCAAATCGGCCGCACCCATGGTGTGCATGCCGAGCCCATTACTTTCGGTTTGAAAATCGCCAACTGGTTTGCGGAGAATCAGCGCAACATCGCACGCTTTCGCGAAGCCGCAGACGGCATGGCCTACGGGAAAATATCTGGAGCCGTTGGGAACGCCGCGCATCTTGGCCCCGAAATTGAAGAGAAAATCTGCAAGCGCCTGGGCCTGCATGTCACTTCGGTCGCTTCGCAGGTCATTCAGCGCGACCGCCACGCGCATTACATGAGCGCACTGGCGCTGATCGCCGCCACTCTGGAGAAAATCGCCCTCGAAATTCGTCATTTGCAGCGCACCGAAGTCCGCGAAGCGGAAGAACATTTCAGCGGCGAGCAGCGCGGCAGTTCCGCGATGCCGCACAAACGCAATCCCGTCACCTGCGAGCAGATTTGCGGCCTGGCGCGTGTGGTGCGGAGCAACATGCTGGCTTCTTACGAAGATATCGCGCTGTGGCATGAACGTGACATTTCGCACAGTTCCGTGGAGCGCATCATTCTTCCCGACTCCACCATCCTGACCGATTACATGCTCACGAAGATGGCCCGCATCGTCGGCGAGATGCGTGTATTTCCAGCACGCATGCTGCGTAATCTCGAGTCCACGCACGGCCTCGTCTATTCCGGACAGTTGCTGCAAGACCTGGTAGAGAAGGGCATGGCTCGAGACGACGCGTATAAAGCCGTCCAGGAAAATGCCATGGCCGCTTGGGAATCGGAAACCAGCTTTAAGGATCGAGTAGCGAAAGATCCGCGCATTACAAAATTTATGACTGCCGAAGATCTGCAGCACACCTTTGATTTGCAAAGGCAGTTGCGTAACGTCGATAAGCTTTTCGATCGCGTGTTCGGCGCCCATCCTGCCGGCGAGCGCGGTATCGCCAACCGGGAATTGGCCTCCGCGGCCACTCCTGATCCCGCAAAATAGAAAGAGCTCCCAGTTGCCCGGAAGCTCTTTGATCTACCTCTTCTGAATCTGCCCAAGGGCAGGCTCAGCTGCGGAGGCGGAAAACTATTCGACGCGTTGCACGTAGCGCGCTTCGGACGTATCGACGCGTATCCTGTCGCCTTCATTCACGAAGGGCGGCACGTTCACAACCAGCCCGGTTTCCAGCGTAGCCGGCTTCATCACCGAGCTTGCTGTCGCCTTCTGCAGCGTTGGTTCGGTCTGCACTACTTTCAAATCCATGGTGTCGGGCAGATCCACGCCAATGGCCTTCTCGTCGAAGAATTCGATTTTGACGATGGTGTTCGGAACCAGGTAGTACACCGTTTCACCCAATTCGTCCTTGGTCATCTGCATCTGCTCGTACGTCTGGGTATTCATGAAATGATAGTCTTCGCCCTCGCTATAGAGGTACTCGAATTCGATTTCATCCAGAATCGCCCGCTCTACAAATTCTTCCGCGCGAAACCGGTAATCGATAATCGCGCCGGTGCGCAGGTTCTTCATGCGGGTCTGCATGGACCCGCGCTTATTGCCGGGCGTGCGATGTTCGGTGCTGAAAATCGTGAAAAGACTGCCCTCGTGCTGGATAACCATGCCGGGGCGAAGTTGTGTCGCTTTCGTGCTGCTCATACGATGGTGTGGCCCCGCACAGGTGTCGGAGCCGGAACCTCTCCCATTAAAAGTTAATTACGATTCGGAAATTCCAACCGGCTGCCCTAAGCATCGAGCCTGAGACCCGACCACGACCGCTTGTGGAATCACACGAGGCACGCAGGAAACCCACTTCCCACGCGGATTTTCAGTATAACGGCCTCGCCACAAGCGGTCAATCGGGCGAAGGCCACGATGTCAGGCCATCGCGGGCAGGTTCACTTATTCGATTCCGTTGCGCGCTGTTTAGCTCCTTCGGCCATAATTTTTTCGATTTCTGCCGTTTCCCGGGGCAGCTTTTGGCTCAAGACTTCGTGGCCTTCTTCCGTGACCAGCACATCGTCTTCGATCCGTACACCCAGATTTTCTTCCGGAATATAAATTCCCGGTTCTATGGTGATCACCATACCCGAAGCAAGCGGCCGGCAAGGATCGCCGGAGGGGTCATGCACGTTGAGGCCAACATGATGGCCAAGTCCGTGGATAAAATATTGGCCCAATGATTTTCCGTTGCGGTCTTTGCCGTGGGAATTAATGTAATCGTAGGCGATATTTTGCAGCGAATTTTTTGTCCCTCTGCAATAAAAGGTTGCGCCGGGCCGGACGGCCGCCAAGGCGGCATTCTGCGCGCCAAGCACGATGTCGTAGATTTCCTTTTGTCGCGGTGTAAATTTCCCATTCGCCGGAATCGTGCGGGTAATATCTGAGGCGTAGCCGGAATATTGTGCGCCCACATCCATTACTACGATGTCCCCGTCTTCCATCTTGCGCGACAGTTTATCGTAGTGCAGCGCCGTGGAATTTGGCCCGGCTCCCACGATTGGCGCGTACGCCTCCGCCTCCGAACCACCCATCGCGTGCGTTTCCACCATTTTCGCGGCAACTTGATACTCCCAAAGGCCCGGTTTGGTCATTTTGAACGCTTCGATGTGCGCGGCCACGGAAAGATCAACGGCTTGGCGGATAAACGCAATCTCCGTGGGCGCCTTGATCACCCGAAGGTCGGTGATATTCGCGCGGACGTCCTTCACCGTAGCGGTGGTCGCGGCCATTTTCAGCCATTCCAGCGCTTCGCGCTCATGCGGGTAGCCGCCCATTTCCTTCTGATACGGAAGCACGGTATAGAAGCTGCTGAAAACCTTTGCCAGCCTTTCCACCGTGGCTCGGAGTTCCGGCCTGGCGTCGACGCTCGCGAACCCGGTGCGCGCTTCGATTCCCGGGTCCGAGGGAGACATGCGCACGCCATTCCATCTTTCCTTGCGCGGATCCTTTGCAGGCAGAAACAAGATTTCTCGCCCGCCCTGCCAATCATCTTTTTTTGCGCCGGCATTGAGGGGAAGGATGATCAGCGCGGCATCTTCTTCGTTGTGGCCGGTAAGGTAATAGAAATTTTCTTCTTGGGCAAAAATGTAGGTTTCCGACTCTTCTTCGCGGCCACTGTAGCCCATCAACACAATCGGTGCATCGACGCTCGCCGCCAGTTTCGCGCGTCGCTGCGTGTATACCGAGTTTGGCTCTCGCTCGCGTCGCTGCTGTGCTTGCGCAGGAAGAAAAGCGCAGGTCACCAGAAAGGCAAACGCTGTCCACCGCAACGCCGCCGTCGCGAGGCGCGCGGCTTCCACTCGCTTGAAGAAACCACTCATCCAGTCACCTCAAAGCCCTCCAGGGCAAGAGGGCAAAGGCCAGATTGTAGCCGAGTCCGCGAGGTGGCGCGAATCCAGAAGCCGTCCGGCGACGCGCAAGCACATCCGCCTGGTCGTCCAGGTTCGGCGGCTCAGAACTTGTACTCCAGATTGAGTTGAAACCGCCGCGCGGGAAAGGCGCTGTTGGGCTGGCCAAAATTGGGATTGCGCGGGCCGCCGTCGGGACCAATCACGCCGATATAGGTCACATCGTTCACGTGATTCAGCACATTGAACACGTTTATGCCGATAGTCAGCACCGGGGTGCCCTTCTTTTCTTTATTGAAATGAATATCGTGCTCCACATTCAAGTCCAGATTCAGCAGGCCCGGCCCATGCAGCGAATTGCGCGGGGCAAGCCCGCCGTCCGGCCGATCGTTGAACACACCGTCGCCGTTCGAATCGAGTCCGGTAATCACATTGACGGGCTTGCCGGAATACGCCTGCAACGCGATGCCCAGGGAAAATAGATCGCTGGGCGTGAAGGTTCCGAGCAAATCGAATTTGTGCCGCCGGTCGTTGTCGGAACGCGCCCAATCTCGCCACGGGTAATACGAATTGCCTGGGAAATAGGTAATTGCACTGGTGTTGTTATAGGTCTTCCCTAAGGTGTATTGCGCCTGCCCGGCAAAGAATTTCGTAGGCCTGCCGCGAAACGTCAACTCCAACGAATTCATCTTCTGGTAGCCGTCCGATTGGATTTCCCGCTCCTGGCCCAGCGCCGAATTCGGTCGCGCGGTGTAAAAGGGAGGTGCAGGGGCGTTCGCGTCCACGGAACGAAACAGGTCGATGCCGCGCATGCCCACATAGCTTGCGCTGAAGGTGCTCTTGGCGGTCACCTGGCGTTCGATTCCAACACTGTAGTGTATCGCGTAGGGAATCTGCGCGGAGGGCGACAGCACCACTACGCTCGTCGGCACGGTCTGCAGGTCCGCCGGCGTGACCGGATAAGGCACCACGCCATTCGGCATTACCGGCAGAAAGAAACGCAACAGGTTCACGCCATTGAAGTGCAGCAGATCCGCGATGGCTCGCGGACCAGAGCGATCATAGAAACTGCCCGCGCCGCCACGAAATACCCACTTGCCGTGTTTCCCAGGCGAATACGCAAAGCCCAAACGCGGCGCAAAGTTATTCACATCATTGTTAAAGTAATTCTGATAGTAGTAGCGC
Organism: Candidatus Acidiferrum sp.; assembly: GCA_036491775.1. GTDB lineage: Bacteria > Acidobacteriota > Terriglobia > Acidiferrales > UBA7541 > Acidiferrum. Next base: position 9,399 of record DASXBH010000343.1, on the reverse strand, counting down.
AACCCCACCATGACCGAGAAATTCGGTTTCACCCGAATGTTGTCTTCGAAAAATCCCCCGGCATTTCGCTCCCAGAACACCAGGTGTCCATTACCCGTCTGCAACCGAAAATTCGACGGCTGTTGCGCAACGTAGGCGTTGATGTCCCCAAATGTATACGCTCCTTGCGCGTAGGTGAAATCGTCGGCGCCGCGACGGCTCAGGTCCGGTGTGTCGATGCCGAAATTGATCAGATGCTTCCCGCTCGTGTAGGTCACCAGATCCATTCCTTCAAAGTGCGCTTCGGTTCGTTTCGAATCCGCCTGTGCGCCCCCTCCGGTGAAATACCCTTCGACAATTGTCATCGGAGCCTGATTCACGCTGAACACCGGCTCGTCATTGTGGCCTACTAAAAAGCGCAACTGGTTTACCCATTTTGGAGAAAAAATCTTGCGGTAGCTGACGTTGATCTCCTGTTCCGTCACTTTCGTGTTGTAGCCTGCCTCTCGCAATACCACACCGCCCACACCTTGGTTTTTGTTCATTTGGTATTCATAGGAATAGGCCACCCACAATTGGTCGCCATTTACAAAGTCGTGGAAGGCGCGAAACGAGCCGAAAAAATGGCGCTGCGGGGCGGGCACATTATCATTGATGGGCACGTCGTTCACGCCGTGCGCGAACACCACTGCTTCCAGGTTGTCGACGTCTCCCTCCATTGATAGCAAAAAGGTGTTTCGCTTGTTGTGCCCTAAAGGCCCGGTCAGCGAGCCTTCCCCGAAATACCGGCTTTCTTGCGGTTTCACGGCAGCAAAGGCATTGCGCGCGTCGAAAACCGAATCGCGCGTCAGAAAATTGATGGTGCCGTGAAAATCCGGCGTACCTGGCTTGGTGGTGACTTCCAGGCGCGCGCGTCCCGGCCTGGTAAATAGTGAGGAGTAGGGATTCTGATTGATCTTCACTTCTTGAATCGCCGAGGCAGACACGCCCGGTCCGTTGGCTTCGATGCCGTTGACGACCAGAGAAACGCCGTTGGTGCCCAGAGTGTCGTCGCTCAGAAAGCGGGAAAGCGTAGTGATGTAGTCCTGGTCAAAAACGGGAACCCGGTCGAGGGCGTTGCGATCGAGGGTGTTGGCACCTTGATTTTCGGCTACATCGGTGGAGAGCTGTATGGCGCTGTCTTCGGCGTTCACGCTTACGGTTTCGTTCAAAGAGGAAATGGTTAAGATGATGCGCAACGGAGGCGGGGGCTTTGCACCAACGGCCAAATCCATTCTGCCTTCTTTGAAGCCGGTGGCTTCGAACTGCAAGCGGTATTTGCCGCGCGCCACACTATCGAATTGGAACGCGCCGTTTTGATCGGTGGTGGTGCGGCCCGCCAACTTTCCGTCTTCAGCAAACAAGCTGACTTGGGCATTAACCACGGATGAGGAAGAAGGATCAAGGACCACGCCGGAGACTTTTGTCTGGGCGGTGTCCGCCTGTGGTTCCGCAGCGGCTACCAGCCACGCCGAGGGCGAAACCAGAAGCCGCGCGACAAGATAAACAAACCCCACCACTCGCAATCTTCTCGAAATTGGATGGAAAACAACGCTGGTCATGGGCGGAATAGTTCCTGTACTAGCGAGTCGGCGGTCGTATCGAGTTCTACGGTTGCGGACAGGATGTTCGTCCCAGCCTGAGCTTGCCTACTATCACCTAAATACAGCATGAATACGGTTGGATTACCTGAAAGAACTTTCAGGTCGGGCTTAGATGGCAGGGTCCCATCAGGACACCGGGGGTAACAGGCAGCGCAGGACCGCGAAATAGTGGCAAGTGCTGCCGGCTAGCACAAAGACATGCCAGATTACGTGGCCATACGGGATGCGTTTCGACGCGTAGAAGATCACGCCTGCTGTGTAGCAGAGTCCGCCCGCGACCAGCCAGATTAATCCACTTGCAGGAACGTGGCTCAATACCGGCCGCGCCGCAATGACCACCAGCCAGCCCATTAGCAGATAAACCGTGGTCGAGAGAAATCCGAATCGTTCTACGAAAAAGAACTTGAATACCATCCCGGCCATGGCAAGACCCCACACTACGCCAAACAATGACCAGCCCCACGCTCCACGCAAGTTAACCAACAGAAACGGTGTATATGTGCCGGCAATCAACAGAAAAATGGCGGAATGGTCGAAAATTCGGAGTGCGCGCTTGAAACGTGGCGCGGCGATTCCGTGGTACAGCGTCGACGCCGCGTATAGCGTGATCAGTGTTGTACCGTAAATCGCGCAGGAAACGATTTGCAGTGCGCCGCCACGCAGAACGGCCAGCACTAGCAAGATGACGAACCCTGCAACGCTCAATGCCAGCCCAATGCCATGCGTGATGGTATTTGCGATTTCTTCGATGGAGAGTCGGTGTGTTGAAGGGCGGCTCATGGCTAGGCGCTACAGCTTCTATTGTTTCGCCCGGTGGCAGCGCGCGCAAGGTTATTCGCTAATCAAAGATTTGTTGAGCGAGATTAAAAACCCGGCGCGCCGCTGGAGGCTGGCCGCATTTCGGGCGCATTCACGCCGAAGCGTAGATGCGCGAACCATGACTGGCTGAGCGACATGAATCCCGTATACAGGTAGCCCCACACAAACAGCAGCAAGAAGGGAACTGTAGCGTAATTCTCATTGCGAATCGCATAGACGATCGCCAACGAAAAATATAGGCCCAGGCCAACCTCGCAATACGGCATCCAGCCCGCCTTGTTTTTGTATTTCTTCGCCGCGAAGGTGCCGGTCTTGCCTTCGATTTTGAATTTTGGAGTGCGCGCGAATTCCGATTTTTTCCCAAGAATCGCTTCAATCACTGCTTGCGCGTTGCGCACCGAGATGCCGATGCCGGTGGCCATCACGAACGGCATATACAAGAACGTGCTCATCCACGTTTTGGGTCGCAACTCCTTCTGCGCCGCCAGATAAAAACTTGAAATCGAGCAGGTCGACGCCAGGAAGAGCGGCAAATCGACTACCAGCATCTGAAACCACCCCTGGTAGAAGCGCACAATCATCGCCGGCAACAGCATCGTGGAGAGCAGCACCATCAACGGGTACGAAATGTTGGCGGTAAGGTGGAAAAATGCTTCCGCTTTCACGTACAGCGGCACGTCCGCGCGAAACACCTGTGGCAGAATTTTCTTTGCGGTCTGCATCAATCCTTTGGCCCAGCGTGCCTGTTGCGCTTTGAAGCCGTTCATGTCGATGGGCAATTCCGAAGCGCACTCAATGTGCGGCAGGTACAGAAATTTCCAGCCCTTTAGCTGCGCTCGGTACGACAGATCCGTATCTTCGGTGAGCGTGTCGTGCTCCCACCCGCCCGCAGAGTCAATCGCTGCCCGCCGCCACACGCCGGCGGTGCCGTTAAAATTAAAAAATGTGCCGCGCCGCGAACGCCCGCCATGTTCGATGACAAAGTGCCCGTCGAGCAAAATCGTTTCCACGCGTGTCAGCAGCGAGTAATCGCTGTTCAAATACGTCCAGCGCGTTTGCACCATGCCGATTCCGGCCCCGCCGTGCGGATTCATAAAATACGGAATGGTGGCGCGCAGAAAATCGGCCTGCGGTATGAAGTCAGCGTCGAAAATGGCCACAAATTCGCCCTGCGCAGTGCGCAATCCATTTTCCAGCGCACCCGCCTTGTAGCCTTCGCGATTGGTCCGGTGAATGTAAGAAATCGGGAGGCCGGTGGCCGCATGGCGATCCACGCAGGCCCGCGCCACTTCGCGCGTTTCGTCGGTAGAATCGTCGAGCACCTGAATATCCAGCAATTCCCGGGGATAATCGAACTGCGATACAGCGTCGACCAGTCGCTCGATCACGTAACGTTCATTGAAGATGGGAAGCTGTATGGTAACCTTGGGCCAATTTACGACCGCGGGTGGCGTTGGCGGAACATTTTTGCGAAACACATAATAATCGTAGAGCAGCGCGTAGCGATGCATTCCGTAAAGAGCCAGCACGAACAACACGATGAAGTATGGAATCATCATCGCCAGGTCAAACGCGTTGGCGTGATAGACCCCAGAGAACGTGCGATCGGTGATCTTATGCCAGTAATGGCTCAGCGGGCTTTGCTGGGCGAGCGCGAGCACAAGAAATGTTCCGACGAAATTCAAGTCCGAGTTTCTCCTAATGTTCTTGGCTGATCGATGCTTCTCTCAGGCCAACGTGCCACGGCAGAGCGTAACACCCATCCTTGAGACATGCGACCGGTTCGCAGGTCAGTCAAACCGCAACATTTTCACGGTTTTTGCCTGTGGTTTGCTGCCGTCGAGCGCTAAGGCTGGTCGCTCGCGAGTCGCAACTCCGTTCGACCCATCTGCGGATGCGACTCTTTCGCAGCCATTCTATTTTACTGGTTTTCGCCAGGATTGTATTCCGTGCAATTTCACGGCGCAGAAGCGTAGACGTTTCGACACGGCCTGGTTCAGGTCGTTGCGAGCACCCGCATGAGTGCGACCCTTCCAAAAGGGACACTCGGCGAAATAGCCAAGAAGTTCTTGCGCCTGGGTTTCGTCGCTTATGGAGGGCCCGCCGCCCACATCGCGATGATGGAGGAAGAATTTGTCCGTCGGCGCCAGTGGGTAACGCGCGAGCGCTTTCTCGATTTGATCGGCGCAGTCAATTTGTTGCCGGGACCAAGCTCCACCGAACTCGCCATCTACCTCGGCGAAATTCGCGGTGGACTCGCCGGGCTGATCGTTGCCGGAGCGTGCTTCATCTTACCTGCGGCCATTCTGGTCGTCGCTCTGGCCTGGGCGTATCTAAAATTCGGCACCGTGCCGCAGATCGCCGGCCTGCTGTTTGGAATCAAGCCGGTGGTGGTGGCGCTGCTGGCCCAAGCCATCTGGAATCTTGCAAGGACCGCGCTTAAAAGCGCTGCGTTAGCCTGCGTCGCAATCCTCGTGATCGTGCTGGCGGTCTTGCAACTACCCACACTCTTGCTTTTACTGGGCGCTGGGCTGGCGTGGATGTTATTTCGCGAGGGTAGGAGCCTCATGCGTGGCACCTCTCCCTCGCTCGGTCTGCTGCTCGCTGGCGCCGCCAGCGTATCACCGGGTTCCGCCGCGGTCTTCCTGTACTTCCTGAAAATTGGCGCGGTGCTGTTTGGCAGCGGCTACGTTTTGCTTGCCGTGCTGCATGCGGATCTGGTGGTCAAATTCCATTGGGTCAGCAATGCGCAATTGTTAGACGCCATCGCGGTCAGCCAAGCCACTCCCGGACCATTTTTCACCGTTGCCACATTTATTGGATTCATCCTGGCCGGCTGGCGAGGCGCAGCCTTGGCCACCATCGGGATGTTTCTGCCGGCGTTCATTTATGTTGCGGTCACGGCGCGCTTCCTGCCGCAAATTCGGAAGTCACCGCTGGCAGGAGCGTTTCTGGATGGTGTCAATGCTGCAGCAGTAGCACTAATGGCTTTTGTAGGTTGGCAATTCACGCGCGGCTCTCTGACGAATATCCCCGCGATTCTCATCGCAGCCGTCAGCGTGATTCTGGTGTTTCGCTACAAAGTGAATTCTGCTTGGATGGTTCTCGGCGGCGCGCTTGCCGGGATTCTGCTGCAACTCTTGAAGTGGACCTGAACCTTCCAATCAAAGAGAACGTCACGGCACAAGCACAATTTTGCCAGCCGCGCCCGGCTTCAACACTTCGATGTGCGCCTGCGCCGCATCTTTCAACGGGAATTCCTTGCCCACCACAGGTCGCAGCGTTCCACTCTCTAGCCCCGCCGCGATCGCGGCATGAATCTCTCTCGACTCCTGTTCCGTCGCCGCCCAAAGCGTAAAGCCTCGCGCCGACCCGCGGCGGCTCATCAAGTCGCGCGGATTAATGGTGATTTCGCCGCGATTCCCAATCACCACCACGCGTCCATTCATGGCCAGTAGCTTCAAATCGGTCGCCAGATTCACGTTGGCCAGCATTTCCAGAATGACGTCAAGGCCCTTCCCGGCTGGCGTCACCTTGGTAATTTCCTCGGCATAGCCCGGCTTGGTGTGATCGAACACGTAATGCGCGCCTTCTTTTTTCGCCAGGTCCAGCCCGCGTTGCGATCCTGCGGTCCCAATTACCGTCATCCCCATGGCGCGTGCATATTGCACCGCAGCGATTCCTACTCCACCGCTGGCTCCATGAACCAACAACGTTTCTCCAGGCCGAGCCTGCCCGTGGTGATGCAGCGCGGTGAATGCCGTTCCATACGGCACCCAGAGTCCGGAGCCTTGCGCGAACGAGATTTTCTCTGGCAGCGGATACACTTGCGACTCCAACGCCAGCGCGTAATCGGCGTACGCTCCGGTCAGCGTTTTCGCTGTGTACACACGATCGCCCGGCTTTAGTTTCGTTACGCCCTCTCCGACGGCTTCCACCACGCCCGCCGCATCCGATCCCGGGCTGTATGGCAGCGATGGCTTGATGGCGTACGTTCCGGCGCGCATGTAGGTGTCGTAGGGATTCACGCCAGCAGCCTTGACCCGCACCAACACTTCACCCTTGCCCGGCTTGGGTGTAGGAATTTCCTCTAACTGCAAAACTTCTGGGCCCCCGAAGTTATGAACTTGAATTGCTTTCATCGCCCTTCTCCCGGAACGTGAGTGTGAACATCATGTGATGAGTGCCAAATAGAATTGGTGCCGCGGATGTTCCGACGCCCTCAGAATCCTTGTGTTGGGCATCCAACCCGAGGCTCGCAGCTAAAAATGATCGTCGTGCGTCACGGACGCTGGTTCGCGCTCGAGCACCCCGGCACTCTGCGCCCATGCCGTCGTCTGCCAATTATCCTTCCCCTTCTTGATGGGGATCCACGGCGGCAAACTTTGGCTCAAATGGTTGGCCAGCGCATAAACATACGGCTCGTACATATTGCGCAATTCTTGCAGTTTGCGATCCGCTTCCGGTGTAGCCAGTAAATTCATGCCTTGCTGCGCCAGCGTATTCCGCAGGCGATTCAATTCAGCCGGGGGCAAGCGGTCTTCCGGCAACGGCTTAGGCGCCGCGGAAAAAACTTGTGCCAGATCAACCATCGCGTGCCGCGCGATCGCAAACGTCAGCTCAGCCTGCTTTGCGCAGGAATCTTCAATTCCCGCGATCGTCAATGCGCAGGTGTCTAGAATTGCGGTCAACGACGCGATCCACGACTGGTTATCGTGCTGCGAGCGGAAGTAGGCCAGCACCGGATACGACAAGTGGCTCTCCAGCAGTTCCGCGCTCCACAATTCCCAATCCTTCAGCAATTCGCGCAAGGCTTCATGACCGCCACGAAAACTGTGCCGTCGCAACAACTCACCCGCGGTTGGCGGTGTACCCGCTCGCGAATCCAGCATCGAAATGTTGATCTCGCGTTCGCCGAATGAACTGTAGATGAAAGGTAGGTAGCCGATGATGGCTGCTAGAAAGCCAAAGCCGAATCCGGCCTCGGCCACCACCAAAAAGCGTGCCAGAGAAGCGCGTGGCACCACATCTCCCAATCCCAGCGTGAAAAATGTGGTGCCGCTCAGATAGATGTCAGTCCAGAAACCTGGTGTTTGCCCGGTGAGATTCACCGCCGAGCCCGCGCCATATTGCATCATGCCGAAACTGAACACCAGGCCGACGGCCCAAACTCCTACCAGCACCAGTAGTGAGATCGGCCCGTAAAATCCCAGGAACGTTTCGCGAGTTTTACGCGATGAACTGAGATTCGCCAGCGGCTTCCAAATTCCCCAACTGATCCGGTAATAGAATCGGGTCAGCCGAAATTTCCGGGTGACGCGCCGCGGCAAAATGATGGCCTCAAACGCGTCCCAGATCACCGCGAAGAACAGCACCACCCCTGCGATAAACACACCTGGAACGGGAATCATGGCCAGCATTGTACTCGGTTTGGCGCAGGTTGGTGTTGCGGTCTCACGCTCCGGCGGCGAGTTGTGCGTTCACGGAAATTTCGGTTTTGAAAAGCCTGGAAACCGGGCAGCCCGTCTCCGCCGCTTTCACCGCCGCGTCAAACTTGGCTTTGTCTGCGCCCGGCACGTGGGCCACTAATTCCAGATGGCTCTTGGTAATCGAAAATCCTTCGCCGACTTTCTCCAGGCTGATGGTACAAGTGGTTTCGAGCTTGCTCGCCGTCAATCCCGCGCCGCCAAGTTGCGCTGAAAGCGCCATGGTGAAGCAGCCCGCGTGTGCCGCCGCCAGAAGTTCTTCGGGATTGGTTCCCACTCCGTTTTCAAAACGCGTGCTGAAGGAATATTGCGTGTTCTTGAGCGTCCCACTGTCTGTGGAGATCGCTCCCTTGCCCGTCTTCAAATCGCCTTGCCAAACTGCCGATGCTTTGCGTTGCATGATGTCACCTCTTCCTCTGCGTCGAATTGTTCATTTGGTTTGAATGCAATGGATTCGATTCACGCTGGAGGGGGAAGGGTATATTTAAAGTAGCCGCGGCAGCAAGGAACCAAATCCTGTATGCCATTATGAATCGAATTCTCAACGAAGTATCGCACCGGCCCTGGCCCCTGCCGCATGGCCCGTGGGTCATGGCGCAGCAGTGGCACGACCTGCTCTTCGCACACTGGCGTATTCCGCAAGAAGTCCTGCAGCGGTTCTTGCCCGGCGGGTTGGAACTCGATCTGTATCACGGAGAAGCCTGGCTTGCCGTCGTTCCATTTCGCATGGCGGGTGTGCGTTTCCGCGGGTTACCGGCGATTCCGGGAACTTCGAGTTTTCCGGAACTGAACGTGCGCACTTATGTTCGCCACCGTGGAAAGCCGGGCGTTTGGTTTTTCAGTCTGGATGCCAGCAACCCAATCGCCGTGATGGCAGCCCGCGCTTGGTTTCATTTACCGTATTTTCATGCGCGGATGAACTGCAACGAAAATGCGAACTCCATCGAATATGCAAGCACGCGCATTCATCGTGGCGCCATGCCTGCGGAGTTTCGTGCGCGCTATGCGCCGGTTGGTCCGGTATTTCAGTCTCGGCCAGGTACCTTGGAGCATTTCCTGACGGAGCGCTATTGCCTCTTCGCTCCTAACAATCGTGATCAAATCCTCTGTGGCGAAATCCATCATCCGCCCTGGCCTCTCCAACTCGCACAAGCGCAATTCGCAGAAAACTCTATGGCCACGCAAATCGGCATAACGCTGGGCGATCCTGATCTGCTCCATTTCGCTAAGCGCCAGGACGTAGTTGTGTGGCCGGCAAAGCCAGAATGAGTTTGCGCGCAGGAACGTCGCAAGAATCCAGTGAACGGCACAGGAATTTAGTGGAGTAAAGTTAGACGTTTAAAGACAGCGACACTAAGCCTGGCGGCGTGGCTGGCTGAATCGGCGGCAGCTTCGAACGGTCGATCTTGTTGTACAGCGTGTCGCGCTCCACCGGCACGCGGCCCGCTTCGCGAATCAGGCGCTCCAGTTCA
>DASXBH010000342.1:0-4606 GCA_036491775.1 Candidatus Acidiferrum sp. | reverse complement strand
AACTGTTTAATACACCCGCAGATGTCCATTACACCAGCCTTCCGGTTTGGAGACCGTGGCGTAATTTCTAGCGCCTCTGTGCTTGGCCGAGGAAAAACAACATCAGCGTTTCTGCGGCTTTCTTGGCTTAGTTTCTTTCCGCGCTCGGCTTGCCTACGAAACGCCACGGATGTTTCGGTTCATACAATCCGATTACGCCACCGCCCGGAAGCGAAATCGTCGTGCGAGTTCCCCATCGTTCTTCAGCTAACCCGCCAAAATGCACGCCCTTCTTTTTCAGGGCATCCATCTGCGCCTTCAGGCTGTCGCACACGAAATACATCTCATGCTGGGCGTTTTTGTCGCGCGGGTGAAACGCCACTTCCGCTCCTGGAAGAGCAAAAATCAGCCAGCCGTGGCCCGCGTCCACAGACGGAAAACCAAGAATGTCTTTGAAGAATCGACGGTCTGCGTCTGCATCTTTTGAGTAGACAACAATGTGCGCGCCGGTCAGCATGTGCACCCTCGATGCCGCAATATACTCTGCGCAAAACGAGTTTTCTAGATTAAGGTTCTATTCTGGCGTCGAGCTGGCACGGAACCTTTCTTTTCCTCGCCGCTCGATGCAGCGGAGGAACGGCAGTGACGAAAGACGACGCTTGGAAACTGGCCAACCATTGGGTTGCGGCCTGGAACGCGCATGATCTGGACTCGATCATGTCCCACTATGATGATGGAATCGAGTTGACTTCACCTGTTGCCGCGCAGCTTCTAGGGACTCCAGATGGCAAGGTAGTTGGAAGAGCCAACCTGATGGCGTATTTCCAGCGCGGACTGCAAGCCTATCCAGACCTGAGTTTCATACTCGAAGAAGTGTTCTGGGGTATAAATAGTGTGGTATTGATTTACAAAAATCAGAAAGGCACACGCACCGCAGAATTCATGGAGCTATCGCCGGGCGGTAAAGTGACCCGCGTTGTGGCGAACTATTCTGCTCAATAAGTGTGTCCTGTTCCCTAATGTCACTTTTGGCGTTAGAGAACTCAGGTTGGTCCCGGACAGTCCGGCCAGTTTGCCGCTACAGTCAACTGAGCCTGACGACGTCTCGTCTCGGAAGCCATGATTCTAGAGGGCAAGCGCTGCTGCCCGAGCTGCGCTTTCCTTGATTCCTGCCTCGACGCTCAAATTTGTATAAAGCTCGCGCGCCTCTTCCCACAGCGCTCTGGCCTGCTCCCATCGCAGCACCGCGAGACTTCGAATTGCGTTCGCTAAGTCCAGCGACGAGTCTTCGGCGTGATTCCGATAAAGCCCAAGCGCCTCCAGATAACACGGCTCCGCCAAATCCGGACGTCCCTGCTCCAGGTAGACATCACCGAGATGCCGGATGGTGTGCGCCAGTACCAGCGGTTCGTCAAACTCGCGAAGCAACACCACCGCTTCCTCGTAACACAGCCGAGCCATCGCGCCATCCCGGCGCCGCTCCGACTCTCCGCGTTCCCTGAGTTCCCGCGCCAGCGCCAGCCGGTCTGGCTGATTCTCGCTCGAAGCCATGTTTCCCTCCCGCCCCGATTGGCAGCATCCAAAGTTCCAGCCACGGTGCGCCTATAAAGGTACAGGAAGGAGACAAACACGCAAAACTCATCCCGGGATTGCCGTCTTGTGCGGATCGATTTCGCTGCTGTGTCACAACCATTCTTGGGTGTGCTCTTGGGTTCCCGCTAATCTCGTTCAAACCACGCTCGCCACGTTCTTTGGTTTATAAATGTAAGTCCTAAACGCGTAGCCCCACGGTACCGCGACAATCGGCAGCAGTACCCACAAGAATTGCGAGGTGATGCCTTCCGCCGGCGAGCCAGCCAAGGTGCCCTTGGTCCAAAGTGGATACGCCACCAAAAGGAGCCACAGCACTTTGTAGAAAATTTCCAGCAGCACAATCGGCAGCATTTTCACGGGGCGGATAATTCCCAGGCCCGCCAACGTCGCGAACGCCGTCCACACACACCACGCCACCGCATCGGTCGGATCCCACGGTCCCTGGTGGGTCAAGATGTGCGTCCAGGTCTCTTTGCCAAGCACGAAGAACATCAATATATAAAGGAGGCGCAGCAAGTAGATGTTGATCCGGGGAACGCCTTCGTGTCGCGCGTCCCCCTGAAAGATGGCCTTAGGACTGAAGGTCATGGAAGTATCCTCAACGTGCTGTTTCCCCGGCTAGCCACTGATACGAACGGCAAGGCAGAAAGATTTCAGTATGGGTTATTGCATCAGATCTTTGCGCGAGGCGGACCGCATTCAAAATTAATGTAGAATTCAATGCCGTGGCCGCGCGGAGGACTCCGTCAGTCATTAGTCTTATTGGGTGAAGACTATGCCGCAAGCACTAAAGCAAAACCTGCTTGACGTCCTGCTCGACTCCTGGGATCGCAACAACACCATCCTGGTCAACTTGCTCCGCGTTCTTCCGGAAGGCGGACTGGAAACCAGAGCGATGCGGGACAGCCCATCTATCTCCGAGATGTTCACCCACATCCACTATGTGCGACTCGTATTTCTCTCCGAAGACGCACCGGAATTCGCCGGAACTCTCCCCGAGAAAGAGTGGCTAGCGGAGCGCGCGCCTGCTCGCATCGCGCAAATGCTCAACGACAGCGCCAAAGCCGTGCACGACGCGGTGCAGAGCAAGGTCCTCGCCGGCCAGGAAATGAATCTTCACTACGATCACCCCATCCTCTTTCTCCAGCATATGATCTGGCACGAGGGCTATCATCAAGGTCAAATCAAGCTAGCGCTTAAGTTAGCTGGCCATCCCATCACCGATGAACAAGCAGGCCCGCTTACCTGGGGCCTCTTCATCGACAAGAAGTGAACGGCGTCTGCCCTTCCCTTTTCGTCGTTATTCGTTACGATCCTTCAAAGTTCGCGTTTGCCGCCGCCGATTTGCTTTTCTGCTGCATCCAAAACTATACGGGAGGGACGCTAGTGACACTACACATGGCCGCGCTGCTGGTACTCGGCCTGATGTGCGGCAGCGAATCAAATGTCGCGCTGTTCGCCCACCCGGTGTTGAAGCGACTACCGCTGGAGACTCACGTCTTAGTTCGCTCCGCGCTCGCTTCCTTGCTTGGGCGGGTCATGCCGTTCTGGATGGCAGGCTCGACGCTTCTCAATCTCTCGCTGCTACTTCCGTCAGCAAATTTAAATAAGTCCGCTTGGCGCTTCGCCGCGGTCGCCGCTGCTATTCAAGTTCTCGCCGTTGTGTTTTCCCTCATCGCTCTTGTGCCCATCAATAATCGGATTGCTAAATGGACGCCTGCAAGTCTTCCTGCGGACTGGAGTACTCAAGGGCATCGCTGGGATGTCTATCATTTCGTCAGAACGTGCGCGCTGGTTGTCGCGTTCCTATTTCTTGCCCTCAGCATTGCCGCGCGCTAGCAATTTTTGCTTGGCCAGTTCGGTGCGAAATTCCTGCTCTTTCTCCGCAATGTACTTTTGGTAGCCACTTGGATCGACAAAAGGATTCTCGCCGTCCGCTTTCCGGCGAGCGTATTTTTCTTCCATTTCAAAGTAGCCGCCATGCGCTCCCAAGAAAAAATCGCATTCCAATGATTTCAGAACGCGCCACATGCGCTCGTAATCTTCCGCGATCCGCGGGTAAGCGGCGTTATTCACCAGCTTGTAGCCGGGATTCACATTCGGACTGCCGAGGATCACCACGTTGTAGATCTTATCCTGCTCAGTGACATGCATCGTCCAGGTGGTACATCCCTTAGTGTGCCCGGGAGTCAGGTGCGCGACCAGCACGGTGCCACCCAGTTTCACTTCGTCTCCGTCGTGCAACACCCGGTCTACCCTGGTCGGCCGGTACAAAAATTCAGCGCGATTTCCGTACTGAAAATCGCTTTTGCCGCCGGATTCCACTACCGGCACGTCGGCGTCCATCACCATGCACTTCGCGCCGGTCATCTCCTTGATCGTTGCGCTCCCGGCGTCGTGATCCCAGTGCGCGTGACTGATCAGGAGAATCCTGGTGTCCTCAAACTTGAATCCAAGTTTCTCGATACTCGCCTTGATCATCGGGACGTTGGCTTCCATATCGCTATTGATCAGGATGTTCCCTTGCGGCGTGACGATCAGATAATTCGCCAGCCCCTTACTTCCTACGTAATACAAGTTGCCTGCGATGTGAAACGGCGGGAAAGGTTCAGTCCAGTCGGCATTATCCTGCGCCAGCACGGTACTCTGCGCAGCCAACACCACAGACAATACGCAGAAAACAACTCCGATAATTTTTCGCATCGCCGGAGTATAAGCCAAGTCAGAACTTCAACCAAAGCTCCAAAGGATCTCGGGAAAAGGAAAAATTCAACCTGCCATGAAAAAAACGGCAGGATTCGCTCTTATGCTCGCTCGTATTGCCATGTCGCCCTCTACAGCGCGCGATACATCACCAACGCGTCCACGTATCCCAGCCTGGGATGTAAAAATGCTTCCGGCAACCGCCCCACAATCTGAAAGCCGCAACTTTGCCACAGCCCCACGGCGTTCGCGTTGCTAGACACCACAAAATTAAACTGCATCCCACGAAACCCGCGTGCTTTTGCACGCTCCAGCGAATGCTGGCACATCA
>DASXBH010000341.1:0-4836 GCA_036491775.1 Candidatus Acidiferrum sp. | reverse complement strand
CGGGGCGGAGGACTATTTTCGGAAGGCGATTCTGTATACTGGCGCGGATGAGTCGCGTTCGAATTATCAAATTCGCAGGGCGTACATTGATCTTGGCCGGATACTAACAGCCTCTGGGCGAAAAGAAGAAGGCGAAACGTTTCTGGAAAAGGCCCGAGCGCTGCAAAACAAGGTTTTGCAATCGAGCCAACAAGGCATGGCGGCACATTTCGCTGAAGAAGGAGCAAATTCGGCCACGTCTGCCGCGGTGATTCTCCCGCCCGCAGTCGACGACAAAACGCAGGCCAATCCAGGCGAAGCTGCGAATGCGGATCCCTTTGCCCAAGTTGATCCGGCGGTGCTCGCCAGGGCCAATCTAACGGGCAAGCAGAAGCAACAAGCAGACGCACAAGAAAAGGAATTGCGGGCGGTATTGGCACAAAGCTTCAGCGATCTGGCAACTTCGGAAGCGCTTCGCAAGAATTACAACGCGGCGCTGGGACATTACCAGGAAGCGGAGCAGTGGGATGCGGTGCAGCCCGGTTTGATGCGCAGTTTGGGAACGGCGGCGTTTCGTGCCCAGAATTATCCGGAAGCGGTGCGGGCATTATCCGCCGCGTTGAGTTCGAATCCCGAAGATGGTGCGGTGCGCGCCATGCTAGGGATGGCCTATTTTGGCGAAGAAAAATTTGCCGATGCTGCGAAGACATTCCATCCGCTGGGCGAACGAGGGATGCAAGATGCCGCGGTGGGCTACGCCTGGGCGAGTGCTTTGGCGCGCCAGGGAGATCTAAAACAAGCCAATGAAGTGCTTGAAACATTTGAGAAAGGCGATCGCTCCAGCGATACGTTGATGTTGGTCGGGCAAGAGTGGATTGAAATTGGAGATTATGCACGAGCGGTGGCAACCCTGCATCGAGCTTTACAGCTCTCACCGTCGCTAGCTAAGGCGCACTATTTTGCGGGACAAGCTTATCTCCGATGGGAGCACTGGAACGAGGCGGCGCAAGAGTTTCAGGCCGAGCTGGCGCTGAATCCAGCTGATACCGAAGCCAAATACAACCTGGGCTTTGTTTACCTGCAACAGTCGCGTTCGGCCGAAGCGGAAGCGCTGTTTGCTGAAGTGCTGAGCGCCCATCCCGAACATGCCAATGCACAATACGAAATGGGTAAAATTCTTCTAGATCGTGGCCAACTGAAAGATGCGATTAGCCATCTAGAAACCGCAGTGCGCTTAAATCCTGGAGCGGACTATATGCATTACCAGCTTCAGGCGGCGTACCGCAAAGACGGGCGCGTGGCGGAAGCCGATCACGAATTGGGAATCTACAAAGATCTAAAAGCAAAACAACGAGGCCGGGCAAGCGCGGCAATCCCGCCGCAGAATCCATGAGGATGGAATTGGTGACAGCGCTTTGAGAAAGCATACCGTGGTTTGCGCGCTCACGTTGTGGGCGAGTCTCTTTTTGAATATTCCGAAGCTCCTGGCGCAGGGACATCCCGTGCCGCCACCTCCACCGCCCGGAGCAAAAGCGACAGAATGTACGGGGCGCACGATTCCGCAACTGGAAGACGTGACCGCAAAGGCCGGCATCACGTTTCAGCACGTCTCGGATCCATCGAAGAAATATATTGTGGAGTCGATGAGCGGTGGCGTGATCTTGTTTGATTACGACCGCGATGGCTGGCTGGATATTTATTTCACGAATGCGCCGAGCGTAGAGATGGCGTTAAAAGGCGAAAAGAGCCGTGGCGCACTCTATCACAACAACCATGATGGGACATTTACAGATGTTACCGACAAAGCGGGAATTGGCAGTCCGTGTTTTGCCATGGGCGGCGCAGTGGGGGATTACGACAACGATGGTTGGCCCGATCTGCTGGTTACGTGTTTTGGCGGAAATGTTCTTTATCACAACAATGGGGACGGGACGTTTCGCGACGTAACGGCGAAAGCCGGTGTGGGAGACGGCCGCTGGTCCACCGGAGCAGCATTTGGCGATTACGATGGAGATGGTTTCCTGGATTTGATGGTGGTGAATTATGTGGACTTCCATTTGAATGACCTGCCAGGTTTCGGCAAGTCGCCAAACTGCAAGTATCGAGGAATTGATGTGCAGTGTGGCCCGCGCGGATTAAAAGGAGCCGGCGACGCGCTATTTCACAACAATGGAGATGGGACGTTCACCGATGTTTCGAAGGCGGCGGGAGTCAGCGATCCGAACGGATATTACGGAATGCAAGTGGTATGGGCGGATTTCAACAATGTGGGCCGGCCCGATGCTTATGTGACCAACGACTCTACGCCAAAGTTTTTGTATAAGAACGAAGGCAACGGAAAGTTTTCTGAAATCGGATTGGAATCGGGTACGGCCGTCGACGAGGATGGATCCGAACAGGCGTCGATGGGAATTGCGATTGGGGATTACCTGCACAACGGGAGACCTTCGCTTTTTATTACCAATTTCTCTGACGAATACAATTTGCTGTTTCGCAACGACGGGAATTGGAGTTTTACCGACGTGTCGTACAAGTCAGGAGTCGCGGTCCCGTCGCTGCCGTTCGTGAAGTGGGGCACAGCTTTCGTGGATCTGGATAATGACGGCTGGCTGGACTTAATTACCGCGACCGGACATGTGTATCCGCAGGTGGATCTACTGCCGTCGGGAGCGCGCTATCGCGAACCAAAGCTGCTGCAGATGAACCAGCGCGACGGAACATTCTGCGATGCCAGCAAGCAGGGAGGAAGCGCATTGCAGGAGCCACGTGCGTCGCGTGGCGTTGCGGTCGGCGATTTATTCAACGATGGAAATATGGATGTGGTGATTAACGACATCGATGGCGCGCCGATGCTATTGCGCAATCATGGAGTGCCAGGCGCCCATTGGATAAGCTTTGAACTTGCTGGCACAAAGAGCAATCGACTTGCGATCGGCGCGAGGTTGAAGTTGGTGGCCGGCGGAATGACCCAGACCGAGCAAATTCACAGTGGCGCCAGCTATCTTTCACAACACGACTTGCGGGTACATTTCGGACTGGGCAAAGCGACGAGGATCGACAGTTTGGAAATTATCTGGCCGTCTGGAAAAGTCGACACACTGAAGGATTTGGATGCTGACAAATTCTATAGTGTTCTGGAAGGTGAAGGCGTAGTGGCAGCGGAGAAGATTCGGCCCCGAGCAAAATAACCTAAGTTCATTTGAAATGCCGGCGGTTTCAGTTTTGAAGATCCACGGGCTAAAGGCGGAGATAGAATCGCACCGGAGAGAGTCTATGACAAAAACTAAGCGCGTTGTCCTGCTGGCGGTCGCATGTTTGGTGATTAGCATTGCGGGCAACGCAAAAACGGTCGTCACTAAAAAAGACGCTGGGAAATTGCCGAACGGGGCAGCGGTTGATCTCTACACGTTGAAAGACGAGAAACTGGAAGTGCAAGTCATCACCTACGGCGGATATGTGACTGCAGTGAGAGTTCCGGACCGCAACGGCAAAGTGGACGACATTGTGTTGGGCTTCGACCAAGCCAGCGGCTACTACGAGAACAATCATTCGAAAAAAGCGTCGTCGTTCGGGCCAATTATTGGGCGATATGCAAATCGAATCGCCCACGCGAAATTTGTTTTGGATGGCAAGACGTACAATTTGACGAAAAACGATGGCGACAACACCCTTCACGGCGGCCCGAACGGATTCAGCAACCAGATGTGGGAAGGGAAGGAGATTAAGGACGGTGTGGAACTTCGCTATCTCAGCAAGGATGGCGAAGAAGGCTACCCTGGAGATTTGTCGGTCACGGTGCGGTATACGCTCGAGGATGGCGGGCTAAAGATTGAATATAGCGCAACGACTGACAAGCCGACAGTCCTTAACCTTACGAACCATTCCTATTTCAATCTGTCCGGACAGGGACATGGAAACGTCTTGCACGATCAGTTGAAACTGAATGCCTCGCGATTCACCCCGGTGGATGAAAATTTGATTCCCACTGGCGAATTGAAAGCGGTTGCGGGAACTCCGTTTGATTTCTTGCAAGCTCATCCGATCGGTGAGCGCATAAATGCAGATGACGTGCAGCTTAAACGAGGCAAAGGCTACGATCACAATTTTGTAATCGATGGCGGCGGTAAGAAAGAACTGGTGCAAGCTGGCGAGGTCTACGATCCGGAATCAGGCCGGGTACTGACGGTGCTGACGACCGAGCCGGGCGTCCAACTGTACACCAGCAATCATCTGGATGGCTCGATCATCGGGAAGCACGGTGCCAGCTACGAAAAAAATGGTGCGGTGTGCCTGGAAACGCAGCATTTCCCCGATTCGCCAAATCATCCTGAATTCCCGAGCACGGAGCTGAAGTCTGGTGAAAAGTTCCACTCGGTGACGGTGTATCGGTTTTCCACGCGCTAGGCGCGGCGATGACGTTCTGGTCTTTGCTGGTTGTAGGAAGTCCTATAAGATGAGCAACAGGGGCTCGTAGCTCAGCGGTTAGAGCAGCGGACTCATAATCCGTTGGTCCCAGGTTCAAATCCTGGCGGGCCCACCAAAACACTATGGGGCTTCATAATATTCGTTAGAAAGTTGGGTTATGAAAACCCCAATTGTGACGACCCCTGCCACCAGTGAGTTGAAATGAAGAATTCAGTCCAATACATGATTGCAACGAGTTTCCTGCTGAGTTCGTCGTGGGTAGGCGTTCGTGTTCTGCAGGCGCAACAATCTGGGAGTGCGACGGCTGAGCGGAACCTTAAATTTCAACCGCAACTTGTGAGAAAGACTGTGAGCGTCATCAATCTACCGGCTCTTGGGTCTGTCACAACGGCACTCAAGGGGACGGAACTAGCGCCGAACGCAAGCGGGCAG
>DASXBH010000340.1:0-10576 GCA_036491775.1 Candidatus Acidiferrum sp. | reverse complement strand
ACCAGGCGCGATACTAGGCCCATAGTTCCAGCTTTTTCGCAGTTTGTTGAAAAACTGAGGATAGAACTTGGAAAACTAACGCGCTAGTACGTACAGAATGTTTGTCCTCTAGGCAAGTTGAAAAAATCAGTATAAAGTCCGCTAGTCACGGTTGAGGTCCCCGCCAATTCTGCAGGTTCCACCTAGGAACGAGAGCAGGAGAACAGCTATGCCCGGGTTAGAGCGCTACATGGCTCAGTATGACCACGAACACAGTTCCGGGTGGAATAAGCTGCTCCACGGGATCGGGATTCCACTGATTTTCGCCGGCCTGATTTTGTTCGTTTTTCTTCGATGGAAATGGGGCGCAATCTGCTTCATTTCCGGATGGATTCTTCTGTTTTTGGGCCACCGTATTGAGGGCAATAACCCTGCCTTTTTCCAAGGTCCGGTGTACTTGTTGGTCGGGCCGATTTGGGTCGCCAAGGAGTTTTGGGAATTTCTGACCGGCTCGCATAAGCCGGCAAGCCACGAAAGCGCAGCCGCAAAGAAGCCGTAGCTCATCGAGATTGCTGAAAAGCGAGTCAGGTCGAATATGAACGACGAACCGGGCCAGGAGATCGCGCCCAACTTATCGGACGAAATGGCGGATATGCCCAACGAAGGCGCAGTGAACGCGAACACGGAATTACGCAAGCGGCGCAGCACCAGAATCGTGCAGGCGGTGCCTCTCGTCGTCACCGGTGTGGACGCTTTGGGCCGTCCTTTCGCGGAACGTACTTCGACGCTAATTATTAACTGCCACGGCTGCCGCTATCAGTCCAAGCATTACGTCCTGAAAAATATGTGGGTGAATCTGGAAGTTCCCCACCCAGAACCGGGCCACCCGCCACGCCGCGTTCGCGGCAAAGTTGCCTGGATTCAGCGGCCGCGCACGGTTCGCCAGCTTTTCCAAGTCGCACTGGAATTGGAAGTTCCTGGTAATGTCTGGGGCATCGCTTTTCCGCCAGACGACTGGTTTGCTTTTCCGGAAGATCAACCACTCCTTTCCCACGCTGCCGCGGCCGGCGCTGAAGTTACGCCCGGCATGTCCATGGCGGCTACAGCCAGCGAAATGCCTTTGCCACTGATCGAGGCGGAACCTGGCGTGGCTGGACCCGACAATTTGCGCGTATTTCCGGCCCCCGCCAGTGCGACCGACGCGTCCCTGCAACTGGCCCGGCAAGTCGCGCGGTTGCTCGCCGAAGCCAAGCAACAGATTCAAGCAGCAGCGCGCGAAGCCGCCGTCCAAGCGGTCGCCGCCGAACGCCGACAGGCCTTCGAACAATGGGAACACAAATACACCGAGCTTCGCGAAGAGGTCTCGCGCGAAACTGCGCACGCCGTCGGCGTGATTCAGGAAGAATCCGAAACTCGAGCGCGCACCGCCCAAGCTGCCGCCGCCGAGTCTCTCAAGAACGATTTACCCCGCTGGCTCGCTCCGCAACTCGAGCAACTCACTCATGAACTGACGGCGGCCCTGGCCCGCGAAGGTGCGGTACAACGCGAGCAACAAGAAAAGCAGCTTTCCAGCGCTCAAGATGCTCTTCAAACGCTCTGCGCTCAGGCCGAAGAAGCTTCAGCAAAATTGCGCACCCAGGCCGAGCAGATGGAGTCGGAACTAGCCGCGCGCTTGCAGCAGGCTGCTCATAGGGCGGAAGAAGAAGTCCTCCAACGAGAGGCCGCGACTGGCAGCCAGCAAGAAACCCTCAACACCACCGTGCAAGACCTGCAAGCAAAAATCGCAGCGACACAGGCGGAAGCACAAAGGGTATTAGAGGAGCAATTAGGTCGCGCAACCGAAGCGGCAGCAAGCGCTCGCGCTCAAGCTGAGCAGTTGGAAATGCAGATCAATACGCGCCTGGAAGAAGCAGCAAGGAAAGCCGAAGAAGAAGCGCGCCAGCGGGAAGAAGTTTTAGCCCATCAGAAACTAGCTCTGGGCGCAACCGCCGAGGATATCAATGGCCGTGTCGCGGCTGCACAGGCGGAAGCGCAAAATTCCCTACGTGAACAACTCGGGCGCGAAGTAGAAGCAGCGCAGGGCCGTTTGCAGAGTGCTTTGGAAGGCGCGCTGCAAGCTGTCGAAGAGCGCGCTGCGGGCAAGCTCAAAGAGCAGACTAACGAACTGCGAACCGAACTGCGCGAAGAAGCTTCTAAGCAAAGTTCCGCCGTACGCGAATCCTTCGAATCGCACACCAAGCACATTGAAGAAACGGTTGCCCGCGCCAATCAGGCCGCCGAACGCCTGGAACAGTTTGCCGCGCGCATTGAAACCGTCCAGCAACAGGCCATTGGCGGTTTCCAATCACAGCTCGACGATGTCCTGACTCTACATCGCAACGAGTTGCATCGCCGCTCAGAAACGCTGTTCGATGAAATTCATTCCCGAATTCGCGGCAGCTTCGAATCGGCCAATAGTGATGCCTTGGAAAAATTCGAGCAGCACGTTCAATCCATGGTCGTGCCGCACATCACCCAGGCCCAGGAAGCCGTACATCGTCTCGCGGGAGGGCGCTCGCTCTTGGATGCTGCTTTGACGATGCAGCAGGACCGCATTCGAAACTCGGCAGACGAGGCCTTCGCCGAAGCGCTAAGCCGGTTCCGCGAAAACCTCGGCACCGTGGAGCAGGTGCTGAACGATTCCGCGCACACCATCACCACGCGAAATCTGGACGAACTGGAAGGCAAAGCCTCCGATCTGAAGCACCACGCTCTGGAAGAGATGCTGAAGTCCGCGGAATGGTACGAGAAAAAAGCACAATCTCAAATGCAACATCAAGCCGAAAAGGTTGTGGAGCAAGCGAGCACGCAGATTCGCGAAAAAGCTGGCGAAGTTTCTAGTCTGTTTACGAACGAACTAAGCCACGCCAGCAGCAGCTACTTGACGCAGGCTCATCAACAACTCGAAGAAACCGTGCGTGATTCTTTCGAACGTGTCCGCATGCTCTTTACCGAAGCAGCGGACACCACTTCCGCGGCGTTTACCGATGAGATTCAACGAAACGCCCGTCAGGAGCTGGACGGATTCACAGAATTGATGAACAAATCCGTCGAGGAATCGCGCGAACGCCTGGACGCGGCACGCGAACTCGTCAGCCATCAGGTTTCTTCCGAACAAGCTGAATTTCTCCGCCGCTTCCAGAAAACCATGGGCGAGACCATGGAGCAAAGCCTGCACGAGGCCAACGGCAAAGTGCAAGCTACCTTCAGTTCCCTCCTGGAAACCTGGAAATCCGAGAGTGATGCGAAGCACGCAGAACTGCGCAGCGGCTTCGCCAGTATCGGTAACGAAGCGGCCGAGCAATATCGCGGGCGCCTGGAAAATATTACGAACTCCTGGATGGTGGCTACCGTGTCGACACTCAATCATCAATCGCGTGACGTGATCGCCAAGATTGCTGCAACCGCGGAAGAGCGCTTGCGCGAAGCCTCCACAGAAGTCTTCGCCAAGTTCGGCGACACCCTGCGGGAACGACTGCAGCAGATCGCCAGCGGATTCGACAACTTGCCCCAGCCTCCCAAAAGCTAACTCGCCTCTCCACATCCGTAAGTCAGCTATACCTGGCTAATCGGGTAGTCGCGGCAAACCCAGCCTACCTGTATACTTCTGCAGTTCATCTATGGCTAACCGAGCTTATCTTCGCGTGTGGACACGCGACTTCTCGCAGCAAACCATGATCGCGGAATTCGCGCGATTCCTTACCACCGCTCCCGTCACAGAAACGGGACTGGGTTTCCAGCAAATGATTGTCCAGCCGGTGGACACCACCGAAACGCCCATCGCCGAGTGGGATTTCAAAGAGGGAAAGTTTGGGCCCGCAGAAATCGCCGCGCTGGCTGCACAACACTTGGATCCAGACACCGCTTACATCGTCAGTGCAACCTGGGATCTTTGGAACTTCGACGTTGAAACTCTGAAATGGACACAAAGTCCTCAGCCCCTGGAAATCCTCTGTCAGGGTCCCGCCTATGACGACGGAATTGCCGCAAGCACTGGACATTTCATTGCAGATCTTGGTTTCGAGCATTTGTTCACCGGCCACGCTGGGCTGCTCGCCCCCGGTGCGGCGTCAAATCCCTTCGACAGCTCAGGCCACCCGGTCGAACGAATGTTCCGCAATTGGATGAGCAGCAGCGAGAATCTGAAGGAATATCACCGCAAAACGCGAGAGAACATTCAGAAGTTGTTTGCGTGGGTCGAGGCAGTGGAAGCGGCGCTGCCTGTACAGCGCAGCGAACTGTCGAGCGAAGGGGAAGAAAATTTCGAGGCGCGGCTGGATGCGATCCTGGGTCAGAAATAACGCAACACTAGCGGTCATGGCGGGCTTGGCGTTCGGTGCGTTGGCGGCGGTTGGCGCCCAGTCCTCGAAGCCCGCTACAAAAAAGGCCGGGGCGCATCGAATGAATGAGTTGACCCTGGCGGGGTTGCGACCGGGGCGTGATACCCGAGGTAAGGCCATTCACCTATACCGGAACCCGATTACATCCACAGATAGCCAGAACTCCCAGCTCTCTTGGGCCAGCGGCTGCAACTTGCAGACACTCACCATGGATGTCGACCCCGATGGCAAAATTCAGGTGATTCGTGCGACCGCCGCCGATTCCAGAGGGACGGCTTTGGATTGTAAGAGTGTGCCACCCGCTGCCTGGAGAACTGGAAATGGTTTACGGGTGGGGGACGCGGCCAGCAAGGTGGCTGAACTTTATGGACAGCCAGACTCGCGGAGTCCTAGCACGAAGGACGGCCAACCGTTAGAATTGTGGTATTACGCGTTTGATTGGGCGGGCGCTGACGTCCCTCAGGTGATGGAAGTTTTGTGCACCGTGGAGAAGAGTGGCAGCCCCGGGCGAGTGGTTGAAATCACGCTGGCGGCGCCAAGTCTGTGAACGGGCACCCAACCGTCAGCCCGTTAGATTTCAGGTTACGCCCAGGCTTTCCGCGCGTCTATTTCAGAAAGGATTCGAATGCTTCGCTCCCTGTACGAAGTTCTTCACCAGAAGCGCTGGATAAGTAGCCTGGCGTTCTGCCTTTCAGCCTTTGCAGTTGGACTCGCGCTCTCTTCCTGCGACAGCAATTCACCCAAGGCCGCCGCCGAAGCCGAAAAAAAGGCCGCTCCTCCAGCGGCGCCCGCGATTCCCGATGAATTTCAGGACGCCGCCAAAACCATGCTCGGCAGCGACAGTGAAGTTCTCTTATTTGGTGATTTGGCCAAGAACGGCAAGCAGGAAGTTCTGGCCGCAAACGTGGTGCCCAACACGCCCAAGAGCGTTGTCGCCGGCACCGTGGTGACTCGTGCCGTTATCGCCGAAAAGTCTGAAGACGGGAAATGGTCCGAAGTGCTCCGAGCGGACGAGCACTTGAAGAATCAAAAAGGTTTTCTGGGGCTTACTCCGCTGCAAGCCGTCACCGGCTGGAAATTACAATACGAACAAAGCCCCGAAAAGGGTCTCACTTTGTATTTCACGCCGCTCAAATCCGGCTCCAGCGAGCGCACCTTGCCCATCGCCGTAGCTATCAATCCGAAAACGAATCGCTATCAGTCCATGGACCCTTCCTACCAGCACTTTTTGTCCGAGGCATCCACCCTGGATAATCCGAGGTCAACGGTGCGATGAGCACGTCGGCAGCAGCCCTGCGCGCTAGTGGACCCGCGAATTCCTCGTGGAAGAACTTGCGCGGATTGCTGCCCTACTTAGCCAAATACAAAGGCGCCATTGCGCTCGGCATGATCACGCTTGCAGTAATGGGACTAATCGGCAATCTCGTGCCCCTCACCGCCGGCATCATCACCGATACTTTGGCTGGAAGCGCGCGCCCCTTCGAACGCACCACCCATGGCGCGCAAGACGTTTCCATTTTCAACTGGCTTAGCAAGCTGGTGCCGTACTACGAGCCACACAGCCGCCACACCCTCGGAATCTACTGCCTGATCCTCGTGGTGTGCATCGGGCTCAAAGGCATTTTGTCGTTTATTACCCGCTGGGTGCTGATTGGAATTTCGCGCGATATCGAGTTCGATATCCGCAGCGATCTTTTAAATAAACTGCTGGTGATGGAGCCGGAATTTTACGTCCGCAATCGCACTGGCGAATTGATGTCTCGCGCCACCAACGACTTAAATGCGGTGCGCATGGTCTTGGGCCCGGGAATCATGTACAGCGGCACGACTATCGTCACCATGGTTCTGGCCATCGGCGTCATGGCTATCCTCTCCCCTTCGCTGACGTTATGGGTGCTTTTGCCGGTGCCGGTGGTCGCGCTCGCTGTTCGTCACTTCGGTACAGTGATTCACGAACTCTACGAAAAGATTCAGGCAGCGCTGGCCACCCTGTCGGCGAAAGTTCAGGAGAACCTTTCCGGCGTGCGCGTGATCCGCGCCTATGCCCAGGAAGAAGCCGAGATTCGCAGTTTCGATGAACCCAATCGCGAATACGTCGCCAAGAACGTACTCCTGATTCGCATGTGGAGCATGTTCATGCCGTCGCTTTCTTCGCTGATCGGCACCACATTCCTAATCGTGTTGTTCGCTGGAGGCTACCGCGTTCTGCACGGCCGCATGTCGCTGGGTGCCCTGATTACCTTCAACACTTACCTGAATCAGCTGGTTTGGCCCATGATCGCGCTCGGCTGGGTCACCAATATCTTCCAGCGCGGCGCCGCTTCCATGGGTCGCTTGAACTACATTCTGCAAGCCACTCCGCAGATCGATGACCGCTTCGCGAAATTGCCCAAAGACGCGCCGGTCTCCGGTGGAATTGAGTTTCGCAATCTCACCTTTACATATCCGACCGCCAACATGCATTCCGGCTCAAACGGCACCGCCGCGAGCGTCGCCAAGCCGGTGTTGAAAGATATCAATCTCAAAATTCCCGCCGGCTCCACATTGGCAATCGTTGGCCCTACAGGGTCCGGAAAAACCACACTGGCCGCCTTGATCGCGCGCTTGTGGGAGGCCCCCGAAGGGGAAATCCTGATTGATGGCCGCAGCATCCGCGAATGGCCTCTCGAGACTTTGCGCCGTGCCATCGGGTTCGTTCCGCAGGATACTTATCTCTTCACCGAAACGGTAGGCGGCAACATTGCTTTCGGCGTGGAGAAACACGACCCGGAAGAAGTGCGACGTGCTGCGGAGATCGCCAACCTTGAAGGCGACGTGACCCACTTCGCCAATCAATATGAAACTGTCGTCGGCGAACGAGGTATCACCCTCTCTGGCGGGCAGAAGCAGCGTTCCGCCATAGCTCGCGCTGTCGTTCGTGATCCGCGAATTCTGGTTCTCGACGATTCTCTTTCCGCCGTAGACACGCAGACCGAAGAGAAAATCCTGAGCCGGCTGCGCGATGTAATGCGCGGCAGAACTACCATCCTGATTGCTCATAGAACATCTACCGTGCGCGACGCGGACCAGATCGTGGTGCTGAAGGATGGGCAAATTCTCGAGCACGGCACCCATGATGACCTGCTGGCGCGTGGTGGGTATTACGCTGACTTGTATCAGAAACAATTGTTGGAAGAAGAGCTAGAACAGGCATGAGCAACATCCACGAAGAAGAGGCGTTAGGTAAAGCGTACGACTCGCACCTGATGAGGCGGTTGCTGGAGTACATGCGGCCGTACCGGTGGCGCGTGGCGTTTGCCTTGGCGTTGGTGGCCGTGGTCACGCCACTCGAACTCGCGCCGCCGCTTCTCTTTCAGCGAACCATCGACAAGTATCTCGTGCCTGGAATGAACCAACTCATTCCGCTATCCCAAGCGTGGCGCGGCGTGATTTTCGTCAGCGTGGTTTACCTGGCGGTGCTGATTTTTGATTTCCTGGCTCAATACGTCCAGATTCGAATCATGCAACGCGTCGGCCAGCAGACCATGTACGACATGCGCACCGAGATTTTCGGCCACCTGCAGCGCCTGCCGATGAGCTACTTCGATCGCAATCCGGTCGGCCGATTGATGACCCGCGTGACCACCGACGTCGATGCCCTGAACGACCTGTTTGCTGCTGGCGTAGTCACCATGATTAACGATTTTTTCCTCCTCGTCGTGATGGCTGGCCTGCTCTTCAAAATCGATGGCAAACTGGCGCTGGATGCGCTCGCCGTCCTGCCCTTCATTCTTCTGGTCACTATGGTGTTTCGCAAATTTGTGCGCGACGCCAATCGCCGCATTCGCACAGCCATCGCCCGCATCAATTCCTTCTTACAGGAATACATCTCCGGCATGGCTGTCGTTCAACTCTTCAATCGCGAGCAGAAAGCACGCGAAGAATTCTCCCGCCGCAACAAAGACAACATGCTGGCGTGGCGCGATGCCATTCTCGCCTACGCCCTGTTTTATCCCGCGGTCGAATTCCTAAGCTTTGCCACCATCGCTTTAATCTATTGGGCTGGCGGAAATCGCGTCCTCTCCAGCAGCATCACTCTCGGCGTACTGATCGCCTTCACCATGTTCGCGCAACGCTTCTTCCGGCCCATCCAGGACTTGAGCGAAAAATTCAACATCCTCCAGTCCGCCATGGCGGCTTCCGAACGCATTTTCAAGCTGCTCGATGAACCTTTCAGCATCGAGAGCAGCCCCAATGCCATCAAGTTGGAATCGCCGCGCGGCGAAATCGAATTCCGGAATGTCTGGTTCAGCTATCGCAATGTCGAAGAACCAAATGACGAAGACTGGGTACTACGCGATGTTTCCTTCCGTATTCGTCCCGGCCAGTCGTTTGCAATCGTGGGGCACACTGGCGCAGGCAAGACCACTTTGATCTCCCTCTTGCTCCGCTTTTACGATATCCAGCGCGGGCAAATCCTGCTCGACGGCAAAGACATCCGGCTCCTTGATTTGCAGGACCTTCGAAAACAGTTTGGCATCGTGTTGCAAGATCCGTTCCTGTTCACCGGCAGTATCGAGTCCAACGTGCGCCTCGGCACTTCGGGAATTTCCCGCGAAGAAGTGGAACGCGCCCTCGATCAGATCGGTCTAGGGGACTACGTCCGGTCGCTCCCAGAAGGCGTGCAAACTGAAGTCAACGAACGCGGCTCAACATTGTCTGTAGGCCAGCGCCAGTTGATTAGCTTCGCGCGCGCACTGGCCCACAATCCGCGTTTCCTCATCCTCGATGAAGCAACTTCCAGCGTCGATACCAAGACTGAACTCTTGATTCGCGATGCCGTCGAACGCCTCCTCTCCGGCAGAACGGCCCTGGTCATCGCGCATCGCCTGAGCACCGTGCAGCACGCCGACCGCATTCTCGTCTTCCACAAGGGCCGTTTGCGCGAGCAAGGCGCTCATCAGGAACTTTTGGCGCAACGCGGAATTTACTATCGTCTCTATCAGTTGCAATATAAAGAGCAGGAACTCGGCGAAACTCTTCCAGCGGACCGCCCCTCGGGCGCTCCCCCTTTCTCGGCTCCGCTGCCGGCGAGCGATTAATCTTCGATCACTGATGCCACCGATCTCGATCCTTCTATCCGCCGGCGAAGCGTCTGGCGACATGTATGCCGCGCGCCTCGCCACGGCGCTGCGTGAGCGCCTGGACGTTCAGATATTTGGTATGGGCGGACCGCAGATGCGCGCCGCCGGCGTCGAAATCATCACCGACTATTCCGAAGTGGCAGTCG
Source organism: Candidatus Acidiferrum sp. (assembly GCA_036491775.1). Lineage (GTDB taxonomy): Bacteria > Acidobacteriota > Terriglobia > Acidiferrales > UBA7541 > Acidiferrum. The sequence goes on along the minus strand of DASXBH010000340.1, from coordinate 949 downwards.
TCGGGATCACTGAAATCCTGAAGCATCTTCCCTCTTTGCGTCGCGCCATGGAACGCATGGTAAGCGAAGCCGAAAAGCGCCAACCCGCCCTGGCGATCCTCACTGACTTCCCGGGCTTCCATCTACGCTTGGCGCGCAAGTTGAAGCCACGGGGAATTCGAAACGTGTATTACATTTGCCCTCAGTTTTGGGCCTGGCGTCCCTGGCGAGCAAATCTGGTGCGTCGCCGCTTTGTAAAAGCATTGTGCATCTTCCCTTTTGAGGAGGATTTTTTTCGCAACGCGGGAGTGCCAACAACATTCATCGGCCATCCCCTGGTGGGAGCAGTCCAGGCGACGCAGGATCGCCAGCAGTTCTGTGCCACACATGGGCTGGATGCAACCCGCCCGATCGTCGCCGTGCTTCCCGGAAGTCGCGCCGGCGAAATCGCTCATCACTTGCCAGTGCTGCAGGAAGCGGCTGTCCGCATCCACGCAAAAAAGCCCGTACAGTTCGTGGTAGCGGCCGCCCACGGCAGCGATGTAGCGGCTCTGCGCGACGGCTGGTCAAATCGGCTGAGTCTGCGAATCGTCGAAGGTGAGACGTACAACGCGCTAGCGGCCGCCGACGCGGCGATTGTCTCTAGTGGCACCGCGACCGTCGAAGCCGCCTTACTCGATGTACCCATGGTCGTGGTCTACCGTGTCTCCCCGATGACCGCCACCCTTGCCAAGCCCTTGGTTCGCACCCCATTCTTCGCCATGGTCAACCTGATCGCTGGCAGAGAAGTGGTTCCTGAGTTGGTGCAAGACAATTTCACGCCAGATAAGGTCGCCGCTAAGACTCTGCTCCTGCTCAATGATCCCAACGAACGTGACCTCCTCCGTAAAGGCCTGCGTGAGATTCGCGAAAAGCTGGGTCCTCCGGGGGCGGTCGAGCGCGCCGCCGACCAGATAACCACCCTCCTCAC
>DASXBH010000339.1:0-5023 GCA_036491775.1 Candidatus Acidiferrum sp. | reverse complement strand
AGTCGAATACGCCCCAGGTCGGCGCGCGCCACAATCACCAACTACACCTCGTCGCCCCGGCTCGGCATCGCCTCTGGCTGCATCAGCGAATCCCGCGCCGCATTCCCCGTAATCAGCCGCGCGCCCCGGCTGAACGTCGCGTACTCAAATCCCCACTGAACGAACACCCGAACTCGATTCTGAAATTGCACGATGTACATCAAGTGGATGAACAGCCACACAAACCACGCCAGAAATCCCGCCAGGTGCACTCCAAAAATATTCGCCACCGCCGCCGCTCGCCCAATCACCGCCATATCGCCTTTGTCGAAATACTCAAACGGCCCTGGCGCGCTCTTCCCTTCCAGCCGCGCCTCAATCACTTTCGCCGCGTAGCGCCCTTCCTGAATCGCCGGTTGCGCCACGCCCGGCACGCTTTTCCCATTCTTCTCCGTAACCAGCGCCAGATCGCCAACTATAAAAATCTCCGGATAGCCCGGCACCGTCAAATCTGGCAGCACTTTGATCTTCCCGCTCTTGTCCGCATTCGCCTGCGTACGTTCCGCCACTCTTCGCCCAAACTCCGTCGCCGTCACCCCACCGGTCCACAACACGCTGTGCGCATCCAACCTTTGCTCTTTATTGTCGTGCTTGAAATTCACGCCGTTCGCGTCAATCTCCGTCACCATCGCGCCCTTCATCACTTCCACTCCCAAATCCTTCACCAGGTGTTCCGCTTTCGCCGACAAGTCTGGTGGATACGCCGCCAGCACTCGCTCGCCTCCTTCAATCAACACAATCCGTGCCTCTTCCGGACGAATGTGCCGGAAATCATTCTTCAACGTTTCCCGCGCAATCTCCGCCAGCGCTCCCGCCATCTCCAAACCGGTCGCGCCCGCGCCCACAATCACAAACGTCAGCCACGCCCGCGCCTCCGCCTCGCTCCCGCTTCGTTCCGCCCGTTCAAACGCAAACAACAATTTGTGCCGGATCGCCGTCGCCTCTTCCACCGTCTTTAAACTTGGTGCCCATTCCCGCCACTGATCATGGCCGTAATACGACGACTGCGATCCCGTCGCGATAATCAACGAGTCGTACGAATACGCCGCCCCATCCCGCAATATCACCCGCTTCTCATGCGGCTCCAGGTCCACTGCTTCGCCCAGCAGCACCTGCACATTTTTCTGCCTGCTCAACACCCCGCGCAGCGGCGCCGCAATGTCTCCCGGCGACAGCGAGCCCGTCGCCACTTGATACAGCAGCGGCTGGAACAAATGGAAATTCCGCATATCGATCAGCGTCACTTCCGCATTCGCCCGCTTCAGCGTTTGCGCCGCCACCAACCCGCCGAATCCCCCGCCCAAAATCAACACTTGATGCTTTTCAGCCACAGCTCTCACGCCTTCCTAGCCAATTCTTCCAACGCGCTTCGGCTTTTCACACTGCTCCGTCATCCTGCTACCATATTCGAGTAGCCCATGGACCGAACGTTACATCCTTTTCCCCAGCATCTCGAACGCAACGCCCTTCGTCTGCTCTGCTCCAATCTCATCAAGCCGGTCACCCGCGTCGAGCTCTCCGGCCTCCTCGATCCCGACTTATTCGATGATCCATTGCACCGCGCGGTTCTGGAGGAAATTTCCGCCCTCGGCCCCATCGCACCACCGATCCTCCGGCACATGCTTCCCGCCCGCATCACCAGTCGCGGCTTTCCCGATTTCGATCTCATCGCGTTTCTCGGCGATGAACAGGCCAACGAAGAACAAATGGAAGATCTCTTTCGCAGCGTTCTCGAAATGATCGAATTCCGCTATCGCGACGACGATTCCGACAGCCCTGTTCCTGAGGATTAATCTTGCCCTGGAGTTCCCGTCGCGCCTTCGACCTTCTCGAAGCGCTCGCCTTCGCCACACTCGTCGCCTGGTACATCTGGCGCATGCAAACCGCCGCGCTCTGGACCTGGAGCCTGCTCTTACTCTGGGTAACGGTCAGCTTTCTGCTTCACCGCGACACCCCAAAAACCATGGGCTGGCGCGCCGATAATCTTTGGCCGGCCACCCGCCGCTCCTTGTGGTTCTTCATTCCTTCGGCCCTGCTGCTTTGGCTCACCGGACTGTCCCTCGGCATGCTTCATCGCGCGCCCGTGCATTTAATCAATCGCGAACGCTTCATCGGCTACTTAGCCTTCTGCCTCTTGCAGCAAGTCCTGCTCAATTCCTACCTGACCAATCGGCTGCTCTCTACCTTCAACGACAATGCCATCGCCGCCGCTCTTCTCTCCGGCCTGATCTTCGGCGCTCTCCACTGGCCCAATCCCGTCCTCGTTCCGCTCACCTTCATCGGCGGCGTCGCCATGACCTGGCTCTTCGCCCGTGATCGCAACATCCTCCCACTAGCCCTGGTCCAATCCATCCTCGGCGCCTTAATCTGGTGGGCCTTCCCCCTGCTCTGGCACCACTCCATGCGCGTAGGCCCCGGCTTCTACTCCTTCCACAACTCCTTCCACTAACGCGCCACTCTTCGCCGTACCGTCGTTCCGACCGAAGCGTCGCGCCTTTTGCGACGCGCAGCGGAGGGATCGTGGAAACCTCGCTCCCAACTCCCCAACACTGGGATCGACTACATCCACGCCTAGCTCACTACTCCGCTCCCACCGTCACCCGACGCCCATCCCAAACTCCCTCAATCCTCTCCCCACACTCCACACACTTCCCATCCCGCAACCGGTTCTCCAACACCTCATGCCACGACCGCCGTATCATCACCGCCCCACATTCCGGACAACTCGTATTTCCCCCATCGCTGAAAATATTTCCCTCGTACACGTAATGCAGTCCCACCTCACGCGCAATCGCCCGCGCCCGATGCAACGTCTCCGCCGGCGTCTTCGGCTTATCCCGCAACTTAAAATCGGGATGAAACGCCGTAAAATGCAGCGGCACATCCGGCCCCAAATTACTCCCAATCCATTCCGCCAGCTTCCGCGTCTCCGCCGGATCATCATTCAGCGTCGGAATCATCAAGTTCGTAATCTCCAACCACACCTTGGTCTCCGACTTCAGCCACTGCAGTGTCTCCAACACCGGCTCCAGATGCGTCAGCGTAGTCTTCCCGTAAAAGTTTTCCGTGAACGCCTTCAGATCCACATTCGCCGCATCCACATGATCATAAATATCGTGAAACGCCTCGCGCGTAATGTATCCGTTCGTCACCATCACCGTCTTCAACCCGGCGCGTTTCGCCGCTTTGCAAATATCAATCACGTATTCGCCCCAGATTGTCGGCTCGTTGTACGTGAACGCAATCGAGTCGCACCCATACTTCTGTGCCAGCAGCGGCACATCCTCCGGCGACACGTGCTGCGAATTCACTTGATCCTGATGGGACTTCGAGATGTCCCAGTTCTGGCAGAAAAAACATCCCATGTTGCAGCCCGCTGTCCCCATGCTGAACACCTTCGTGCCCGGCAAAAAATGGTTCAGCGGCTTTTTTTCAATGGGATCCACTTGCAACGCGGCAGGCGCACCATAACCCAAGCTATAAAGTTTCCCGTGCTCGTTTACGCGGATAAAACAGAAACCTGCTTGCCCATCACGCAGCCGGCAATGCCGAGGACATAGAAAGCAGTGCACCCTGCCATCCGCCTCCAACTCCCACCACCGCGCTTCGTGCAAAATTTCAGTTTTCTGGAGGACGCGAAGATCAGACATAAGCCCCTCCTACAGGCTTAGTATACTCCGCGGCAAAAATGTCTGCGTAATCTCAGCAAGACTACCGTCACGGGCAACTGTCATCCAGACCGAAGCGTCGCGCCTTTGCGACTCGCAGCACAGGGATCTCGGCCTCTACCCCAAAAACCGCCTTACCTCTGCGCCTTCCGTCTCTCCGCCGCCCAATCCGAAAACGACCGCAACTGCGCGCGATACTTCCAACTCAGCGCCAAAAACTTCCGCGCATCCATTTCCTTCGCTTCTTTTCCCAGGAATGTTTCCAGCCGCCACTGCAAATAAGGACTAGCCCACGGCCGCAATCGATACCCTCGCGCCGCCATCCAATAAAATCTCAACGTATTCCACACTCATAAATTCTACGCCAACTTACTGCCCCAACGGCCCCGACAAATGCTCATGCACCAATAACCAACTCTTCCCCCGCTTCTCCCAAATCCCCGTGTACCGGATATCCGCCTCTACGCTCTTCCCATCCTTGGTCTTCTCGCTCAAATGCATCGGCACCGTCGTCCACGCCACCGTGCCCCGCCGCGTCACCTTCAAATCTTTTCCCGCCGTCAACGACGCGCTCGCCGCATTATCCAAAATGTTCTTCTGCACGCCTACTTGATACTCTTTCCACCCGCTGTACGAAAACGGTGTCACATCGTAAAACACCAGCCCATCGTCCTTCGCGTAATATTTCGCCGCGTTATCTACTTTCCCCGAACTCCACGCCGCGCAATACCCATCGATCAATTTCCGAAATGTCGCCTCATCCGTGGCCTTTTGTTCCGCCAATGCTCCCGCAAACGTCAGCAACCCACCGAAAAATGCCAACGCCACATACAATATCCAATGATGACGACGATCGCCCCCACTTGGGCGCTCTTCGATTTTCTCCGGCATTCGACACATCTCCCCGACTTGAATTTCATGATGCGCCGCAGTTTTAGGACGCCTGGCAACCGTGGCTTGATTGCCCAATAAACTAGCCCCATTCCCCGTGATTTTCAAGCTGTACCTTCTGCCATGTCCAATCTTCCTCAAAACGCCCCGCACCGTTAACCCACTCGCCACCCAGTCACCGACCTGCCACCGTCGTTCGCCGACTCCCGCCCGCCATTCGCCGATTCCCCCTCGTCCCTCCTTCCCGCTCGCCCTATTCTCGCTTTGGGCAGCAACAAAGGCCCGGAGGCAGCACATGGCAACACTCACCCGCAGCGAGCGCAAACTCAACCGCAAGATCGCCCGCATCTCTTGGTTCGCTGGCATCTCCCTCTTTCTTCTGGAAATCACCTTCTGCGTGAACTATCTTCAAGCCGGCATCCAGC
>DASXBH010000338.1:0-4413 GCA_036491775.1 Candidatus Acidiferrum sp. | reverse complement strand
GAAAAATCCTTTGCAGGTCGCAGTTGCGAGAAAGTCACGTTGACTTGGCTCTACCGGCAAGGCAACATAGCAGCAAGTCAGGGAGCAGATGTGCTGGAAACGACGCAGTTGCTCGACGAGGTTGTCGCCGAGTCACAGACGCTGGATGCTATCCAGAAGGTAGATGTCCGCAAAGGCGACTGTCTGTTTGTAACCACGAAAAACTCTACATATACCCTTTGGGCGCTTTGCGACGGCCTATTCTGGGTGTGGGGCGGCTGGTTCGAGCGTCAAGGCGCGTGTCCGCAATTAGTAAGCGTCAACGGCTGCACGTGGGGCGGCAGTATCATCAAGCAGGACATCGTTGCAGCCATCGGTCTACGCATGGAATTTGGAAATCGCGTTCGGACCACTGAAATTTTGGATATCCGCATGGTTCGCGCCCAGGCCGGCAATAGCCTCAACTAAGTAGCGACACCCTCAAGTCATACTCTTATTTCTTGAAACAGATGTTGGCCGTGCTCCGGAGGAGTACCGCTGTGAGTTTGACTGGCAGGGATGGGGTCGATAGTATCGATTTGCGCTGCGATTTAGCTCACAGCGAACAAACCATGAAGGTAGCCTACTTCGATTGTTTTAGCGGGGTCAGCGGGGATATGACGCTTGGCGCGTTGCTGGATGCCGGGGTTCCTCTGGACCTTCTGCGCACGGAACTGAAAGTGCTCAACTTGCCTGGCTGGGAGTTGGCTTCGGAGAAGGTCTGGAAAAACGGAATGGCGGCGACGTATCTCAAGGTTCGCGTAGAAGACGCGACTACACATCGTTCGCTGACCACGATTCTGGGCGTAATCGACAAGTCCAGTCTGTCCGGGCCAGTCAAGGCACGCGCGTCCAGCATTTTCCAGAGGCTTGGTGAAGCGGAGGCCACCGTTCACGACGTGCCTCTGGAGAGGATTCATTTTCACGAGGTGGGGGCGGTGGATGCCATTATCGATATCGTGGGCGCCTGCGTCGGGTTCAATGCTTTGGGTATCGAGCAATTCGCGTGTTCTTCGCTGAATGTGGGGGGAGGCACGGCAAAAATGGCGCACGGTGTGTTGCCTGTGCCCGCACCTGCCACGGCGCGATTGCTTATGGGGAAGCCTACCTATTCCTCGGGAATACAGAAGGAACTGGTGACTCCGACGGGCGCGGCGATTGTCTCCACTCTTTGCGATGCATTCGGGCCGCAACCAGCAATGCAGGTATCCGCTATAGGCTATGGCGCTGGCACGGCCGATCTTGAGGGGCAGCCAAATGTATTGCGTTTAATGATTGGCGAAGCGACGACTCAATCGGAGGTTGGAACGACTGAAACGATTCGAGTGCTGGAAGCGAATCTCGATGACATGAATCCGCAAATTTACGGGTATTTCATGGAGAAAGCCCTGGCGGCTGGAGCGCTTGATGTTTTCTCGACTCCGGTGCAAATGAAGAAGAATCGGCCGGGCATGCTGATTACGGTGCTTTGCAAGCCGCAGGACGCGGAGTCACTTACGAAATTGCTTTTCGAAGAGACCACCACGCTCGGCGTTCGCAGCCACGCCGCGGACCGCCGGGTGCTGCCCAGGGAGTTCGTAAAAGTGGCGACGCAGTTTGGAGAAGTGCATATGAAGGTGGCGCGCGTGAATGGCCGAATTCAGCACGCCGCGCCAGAATTTGACGATTGCCGTAAACTGGCTGAAGAGAAACATGTCCCACTGCACCGTGTGATGGATGAAGCCATGCGCGCTTGGGAGAAGCAATAGGGAAACGGTGCCTGCGGGCCGCAATCGGCACAGAGAAGACGGGAATGCCAGAGAAAAAAGAGAAGTTTTATTTAACCACGCCGATTTACTACACCAACGGTCTGCCGCACATCGGGCATACCTATACGACCGTTGTCGCCGACGTCATTCGTAGGTACAAGCGCATGCGCGGCTATGACGTGGTGATGACGACCGGCACCGACGAACACGGCGTAAACGTAGAGCGAGCGGCGAAGAAAGCAGATGTCCCGGAGTCCGAATTTGTAGCACGGATGGCCGATGCTTGGCGCTCGTTGTGGGACGAACTGGGCTTGACGGCGGACGAGTTCGTGCGCACAACCGACCTGCAGCATGTTCGAACGGTGCAATGGTTGTTTAAGCTGTGCCGGGAGAATGGTTTTGTTTACAAAGGCCATTACACCGGCCAGTACTGCATTTACGACAACGCTTTCGTGAACGATGCAAAGCCGGGTGACAATTGCCCGGATTGTGGCCGGCCGACGGAAACTTTGACCGAAGAAAACTACTTTTTCAAGCTTTCGGCTTTTCAGAAGCCGTTGCTCGATTTCTATAAGAAGAATCCCGATTTCATTCAGCCGGAATCGCGCCGCAACGAAATCATCAGTTTCGTGGAGGGCGGCTTAAAGGACCTGAGCATCACTCGCACCACGATCCGGTGGGGAATTCCGGTGCCCGGCGAAGAACCGCACGTGTTTTACGTTTGGTTCGATGCGCTCACTGCATATCTCAGCGCCGTGGGTGGTCCAGATTACGAGAAGCGTGGCATGTGGCCTGCTGATCTGCATTTGGTCGGTAAAGACATCATCCGTTTTCACACCGTGTACTGGCCGGCGTTCCTAATGGCGGCGATGCTGCCACTGCCGAAGCAGGTATGGGCGCACGGTTGGTTCCTGATGGACGCCGCCAAGATGAGTAAGTCCAAAGGCAACGTGGTACTGCCGCGTCCGATCGTCAACATGCTGGGGATGGATGCGCTGCGGTACTTCCTGTTGCGTGAAGTGGTTTTCGGGCAGGACGGAAACTTCAGCTACGATGCGTTAGTTACCCGTTACAACAGTGACCTCGCCAACGGCTTGGGCAACTTAGCCAGCCGTACCGCGGCAATGATCGAGAAAAACTTTGCCGGCAAAATACCGAAACCGGCCGAGCACAAACCGCAGGATGATGCGTTGGCCCAAGAAGCGCAAGGTGCAATCGGGGAAGTGTTAGAACGATTCGAAAAAATGGAGTTCGCCCGGGCGCTTGAGGCAATCTGGGCCGTTATCGCCAGCGTGGACAAATATCTGACCATGGAGCAGCCTTGGGCTCTCGGTGATAGCGAGGCAGATAAGCAACGTAAAGCGACGGTACTTTGGACCAGCGCCGAAGTGCTGCGCATCGTGACCGTGTTAGCGCATCCGGTGCTTCCGCAAAGTACGGCCAAGGTTTGGACTTTGCTCGGCCAGACGACTTCTTTGGGAGCATTTGAACTTGATGGAGTGCGTTGGGGGCAATTGGCTCCAGGCACGTCACTCGGCAAGTCTCAGTCTCTGTTCCCGCGCGTAGATAAAGTAGAAGCAGTGGAGAGGATAGAATCGATGGCAAACGAAGAATTGAATCCAACGCAGCCCGCCACGGCGGCAACGCCTGCTGCGGCGAGCACTCCTGCAGCAGGCGCAGCATTAGCCGCGGTGCCCGTTGCGGCAAGCGAACGAATCGGTATCGAGGATTTTTCCAAGGTCGAGATGCGCGTTGGGCAAGTAAAAACGGCGGAGCGTATTGTCGGTGCGGATAAGCTGCTGAAACTCACCGTGGATATCGGCAGTGAGGTTCGCCAGATTTGCGCGGGCATCGCGCAATTTTACGAACCAGAGTCGCTCATTGGCCGGAAAGTGGTGGTGGTTACGAATCTGGCTCCCCGCAAGCTTCGCGGTGTGGAGTCCAATGGCATGATCGTGGCCGCGTCCGTCGGCCCCGAGGGGCGACCAGTGCTTGCCGGCTTCCACGAAGAGGTGGAAGTGGGCGCGCGTCTAAAGTAAGGACGCGGCACGCCTTAGCTACGGGCATAACGACAACGATCCCATGGAATTGATCGACTCGCACGCGCACATCGACGATCCGAAATTCGCGGAGGATCGCGACGCTATGTTGCAACGTGCGCTAGCCGCTGGCATATCGACGCTACTGGCGATTGGCACCGGGCCCGGCCCGGAAAAGCTGGATGCAGCCATGCCGTATGCAGAGGCCAACGACTGGATCTTCACCACGGTTGGTATTCACCCTCACGAAGCCAAGGAAGTTACCCAAGAGCATTTGGATACGTTGGCGAGTTTGGCGAAGCATCCTAAGGTAATCGCCTGGGGCGAAATCGGTCTCGACTATTACTACGATCATTCGCCGCGCGACGCTCAGGAGGAGGTGTTTCGCCAGCAGATGGAACTCGCCAGCGCTGCGAACCTTCCCATCATCATTCATTGTCGAGATGCCTGGGATGATTGCCTGCGGATCATGGAAGACGCCTGGAAGCCCACAGGATTGGGCGGCATTTTACATTGCTTCGGAAGCTCTCTTGAAGACGCGAAGCGCGGCCTCGATATGGGCTTTTTGATATCGTTTGCTGGTAATTCGACGTATCCAAAGGCTCAGG
>DASXBH010000337.1:0-10649 GCA_036491775.1 Candidatus Acidiferrum sp. | reverse complement strand
AGGCGGATAGCTCGGGCGATAGCGGACATAATCCGCCACGCGGTTCGAGAAGCGCTGTTTGGCGTCGGTGAATGTCATTTAGGGAAACTGCCGCAGAAAGCGCACATCGTTCTGGAAAAATACCTGAATATCGTCGATGCCGTATTTGAGCATAGCCAGGCGATCGATGCCGATGCCGAAGGCGAAGCCGCTCACTTTTTTCGGATCGTAATTCACGAAGCCGTATACCGCGGGGTCGACCATGCCCGCGCCGAATAGTTCAATCCACCCGGAGCCTTTGCACTTGCCGCAAATGCCGCCGGATTTGGCTGTGCCGGTGCCACCGCAAAAAACGCACGAAGCGTCGAACTCCACCGAAGGTTCGGTGAATGGAAAATAGCTGGGGCGGAAACGGGTCTTCACGCTCTCGCCAAAAAATTGTTTCACGAAATAATCGATGGTGCCGGTGAAATCGCAGAAGGTGATGTCCGTATCCACCGCTAGACCTTCGATCTGATGGAACATGAAGGAGTGGGTGGCGTCAGGATTGTCGCGGCGGTAGACCTTGCCGGGCACGATCACGCGCACCGGAGGTTGGCGTTGCTCCATAGTGCGAATCTGCACCGGCGAAGTGTGGGTGCGGAGCAGCAGCGGGCCCGGAGCGCCTTTCGGCAAATCCAGGTAGAAGGTATCCATGTCGTCGCGAACCGGATGATGCTCCGGAATATTCAGCGCTTCGAAATTGTAGTAGGGCGTTTCGATTTCCGGACCTTCGACGACCGAAAAGCCAATGGAAAAAAATATGTCTTCAATTTCCTGGAACACCTGACGAATCAGGTGGTGCGTGCCGACCGGACGAATTACCCCGGGCAGAGAAAGATCAACACGATCTTTGGAGGCGGCTGCAGATTCCACGCCGGATTCGGCTGCTAAACGCCGCGCCTCGATCTGGGCATCAACGTGAGCGCGCAGTTCGTTGAGCGAAGCACCGACGGCGCGTTTCAACTCCAGCGTTGCCGGCTTAAGCCAGTTGTCGGTGACCAGCGTCAGCACACCGGATTTGCGTGCGAGCCACGCGTCGCGAAACGCCTTCCACGAAGTCTCATTCGTGGCTGCCGCGGCCTCGCTGTCGAAACGCACGCGCACTTCGGCGAAAAGAGACTGCACTTGCTCGGCGGTGGTGACCCCGAGAGTGGCAAGAGTTTGCGAGACCTTGGATTCCGAAGTCGGCATTGATGGAGATAAGAATACATCGTAAGGGCACATTCATCGTGCCCCTACGACAAGATCGACAGCACCCGATCGAACGAGGAGTGTCCAGCGGACGAAAGATTCTCACCCGCAGACTTCTCGAACGGAAAACGGTTTAGGAACTACTCTTTTTTTGCTGCGGCCTTGGGCTTGGGCGCGAACGCTTTGGCCTTCTCGGCGATTTGCGCAAAGCTGGCAGGCTCGCGAACGGCGATGTCGGCAAGCACTTTGCGATCAAGATCAATGCCTGCAGCCTTCAGTCCGTGAACCAACTGCCCATAGGTGATGCCGTTGAGACGAGCCGCGGCACCGATGCGCTGAATCCACAAACGACGGTACTGGCGTTTCTTGACGCGACGATCGCGCTTGGCATAACGATCGGCGCGATTCGCCGCTTCCTGTGCGGATTGGTACAGCTTGCTCTTGGTAAGGAAAAAGCCTTTGGTGCGCTTGAGGTACTTCTTACGCCGAGCTCGGCGTTTTGTGCCGCGTTTTACGCGAGGCATGGGTTTGTCTCCTTCAATTTGGGGAAACAGAACAGGTTGCAGGCAAACGCAAGACACGCGTCTGCTGCAACGGGTTTGTTTCCGGTGTGTTTTGTAGCGCCTTGCGGCGACGCGGTGTTAACCTTCGCTTGCGCTCAGGAAAAACCGCTGCTACAGCGGCTGGGCCAGGCCCAACCAATGCCCCGCGAACGGGGCGAACGGCCGGCAGGCACCCGTGAAGCGCTGCCTGGCACGTTACTGCGGATGAAAAGTCCGCATCTTGCATGAGCCGAGCGAACCCGGCCCTTACAAAAATCGATTCTCGGATTCAGAATGCTCGCCGAGACGGACTCAATCCATAGGAACGAGTCCAATACTCAAAAGCTTAGAAGCTGTACGGCATCATCTGACGCACAGCCAACACGTCAGTCTTATCGACTTTGGTCAGCTTTTTCAGCTTGCGCATGCGCTTGGCGGCTTTGGTGCCGAGCAAGTGGCGCTTGCCGGAGTGCATGCGAAGAATCTTGCCATTCGCGGTGATCTTGAAACGCTTTTTAGCGCCGCGATGGGTCTTGAGTTTTACCTTAGGTTTCGTTGAGTTGCGTGGCATTGCGTAAATCCTCTCCTACGTTGGTGGCGCGCGCCTTGTAATACGACTTGGCACAAGTGCTTTGCCACACTTCCAAACTTGCCGGTTTCTGAATCATGCCGGCGAACTATTTCGCGTGCTAAGCGTTGGGCTGAGCCTGCGAGGCGCTGCGGACCGGAGCTCCGGCACCCTTTTTAGGCGCCAACAGAGCGACAAGAACGTTACCTTCCATGCGCGGCGGCGTTTCGATCTGGCCTTGCTCGCCGATTTCACCAAGCAGGCGCGTCATCTTGGCGCGACCCACTTCCTGGTGAGCCATTTCGCGACCGCGATGGAAAATCATGGCGCGAACTTTGTGGCCTTCACCGAGAAAACGGAGAATCTGATTCTTGCGCACCTGAAAATCGTGTTCTGCCGTGTTCGGCCGGAACTTTACTTCTTTCAACTGCGAGCCACGACTACTTTTGCGTTGCTCGTGTGCTCTTTTGTTGAGCTGATACTGAAACTTGCCGTAATCCGTAATCTTGCAAACCGGTGGATCCGCCGTCGGCGAGATTTCCACCAAATCCAATCCACGTTCACGAGCCAAGCGCAGCGCTTCAAATGGCTGCATCACACCCAACTGCCCGCCCTCTTCGTCAATCACCCGAATTTCGCGAGCGCGAATTCGCTCGTTGATGCGGGTACGGTCGGCCTGCCGGAAATTCCGATCTGCGATAAATCCCCCTAAGATAAAAAAGGCACCCGGCGCACCGGGTCACACCCCAATTTCACAACCGTCCTCACGGCACGTCCGGCGCATGAGGCAGGTCTTAAAGTATAGCACGCGAAGAGGATGGGGCAAGACCGCAGAATGCTCATGAAGAACGAAAGAGCCCGGACAGATTTTCGCCAAGGGTCCTCACTTTTCTCCTCATTGTCGTGGGAAAAGCGCGCCGGGGACCGCATGCAAGAGGAGAGCTAGCCCGACGAGAATGCTTAGGTAATACGCAGTGATTCTTGGCGCAGGCATGGGCGGCAGGTCCTTGGTAAAAAGACGATACACGACTCCCACGGCGACAAGAAAAAACAGGTTTTCACCCAGCGCTAACCAGAGCACCAAAGAGACGCAAAGCAGAATCCAACGCTCGACCTTTGATAGCGCGGACGTTGCCCCTGCTCCATCAAGAATCCACACAGGGATTAAATTAAGTATGTTGAGCCACGCGGAGGCGCGTGCGAGAGCGGCCCATAGTCCGTTGCCATTGTGCTTCCAAAGATACAAACACACGAGTGCTCCCAGAAGTCCGGCAAGAGGTCCAGCTAAACTGATCGCAGCTCGTGTTACTCGTGTAACGCCCAACGCATTCCAGCGGACGTACGCGCCGAGACCCGGAAGAAAGACTGGCATTTCTGCCGGAAGGCCGCGACGGCGGATATCGACATAGTGACCCAGTTCGTGAACCAGGATCAGAAGGGCGAAACCAACGCCGAAACGCGCTCCGTAAAGAGACCAATAGAGACCCACAAATGCAAAGAGACTGAGAAGGAACTTGAGTTTGAAGAGAGCCGTTAAGAGCACCTTGCTTTTGGCAAGAAGGACGAGAACCGGGCCAAGAGGGCCAAATTTTTTCGCCCAATGCTCTTTGGCAGGTTGTGCCGCAGACGTATTGAGAACATCGAGCTTGGCAATGTGCGAGCGCACCCATTCCGCTTGCGTCGCATTTGGCGGGAGCAGCGGAAGAGTGCTGGACCATTCCACGCGGGCCTGTTGAAGATTGCCTTGTTCTTCCAGCGAATTGGCGCGATGCGAAATGCGAGCCAAGTCTTCACTATGCACAAGCGCGTGGCATTTTTCGCACGCGAGCGAGCCCAAAGGTAAATCGGAACCACAGCTATGGCACCGGCGAGGCGGCTCGAGGAAATCCTTCGTCATTCAGGAAGCCCGGCAGCGTTCATGAAGTCGCCGGTTTAGGTTGCGCCTGGAAAGGCCCAAGGATGTCAACTGTTTGCGCGGCAGTAAGACGCCAAGCGATACGAATGCCGACCAGCAAAATGATGACTCCCAAAGCGCCATTGACGGGACTTTGAAGCTCCAGAAACGGGGAGGCGAGACCATAAAAGAGGAGGGTTCCCACCAGTTTCCAAAGACTGATGCCGGGTTTCTCGTCTGAGGCAACGGCCTTAGCTTCGGGAGCGGGGGATGCGCTCTCGCTGGAGTCAGGACCGGGGTTGGTTGCAGACCCGGTAGTGTGCGGCGTCGGCGGCTTTGTCTTGGAGTCTTTAATCGATTGCGAGATGCCAATGGGTATAGCGGACATAGAAACAGCGAAATAGGTAAGTAAAACCGCCGCGATTTGGTAGCGCCTGCCACCCAGCCCACCAGAACCCATACGAATTGCTTTACCAACGATATATCCGACACCAAGCGACAAATAACCAATCTCCAGGCCGGTAATAATTCCAAAGGTGGAATACAGGATAAGGCCGAGAATAGCGCCGCCGAATCCAAACAACATGGCGCGCACGAATGCGGAGTGCGTATCCTTCGGCAGTTGATTTTGCAATTGTGTGGCGCACGTGGAACATGCGAGCGAGCCGTTCACGCGGTAGTAGTTTTCGGCGATAGGCCGGTTGCACGATTTGCAAACCTGAGAGCCTGTAGGTGCTGTGTACTCAGCGGTGGCGAATTGTGGGGCAGAGCTGGGCGTGCCTGGATTATTCATGATGCGGCACGGTATCACAACATTACCCATGCTAAAAGAAGAATTCAGTACTACGTTTCTTCGAGTTGGCCCATTCGATTAAATCGCGTCGCGAGGAAACTCCTCTTATAGCGTTGTCTGCGCCAGGTAGCGAGTAGAGGCGGCGGTTTATTGCTGGCGCTTACTCCAGGCTTCTGAGGGTATGGCCTTGGTCGTCAGCTCAAATTCGCCGAAACGGCCAGCGATGAAAACGTGAAGTTGGGCGGGGCGATTCGGGATTAATTTACGGTCAAAGCCTGGGCCTGGCGGTGGGAATTCAATTACCTGGCCAGTGCGGGTCATGCGGCTAAATACGCAGCCACCAGGAGCGTCGGTTGCGGGATGAGCCGAGTCCTCGGCCCACTCGATGTGAAACGGAAGTATGCCGGATTTGTCGTCTTCCAGAAGTAAGGTCTTCCATTTGAATGTTTGACCGTTTGGTGTGGTGCGACTCCCAGGTGTTGGTCCTATGCAGGCAACGCCTTTGGCGCGAAGACGTGTCGCATAGCCGTCGATATCTTTAGTGGCGACGGCCCAACCTATGAGAAGAGGCTCATCGAGCGAGAGGAGTTCCTGGTGCCAGGTAAGCTTCGGTTGATTGGGATCGGGAGCAATGATTTCGAGATAAGAGCGCTCGCCCAGTTTTAAAAGGGCATTGCGCGTTCCTCGGCCTGGATGCGAACCACCTATCGCTGCGCGGTAACCACAAAGTTTTTCGGCATAGGCGATGCCTTGGTCTAGATCCTTGCAGCCAAGGAGTACGTGATCAGGTTGAATGGATTCCACAGCCATCAGGCTCGACTCCAACAAAAGGCTCGCCGATAAAGCGCCACCAGACGCGCGCAGGAACGAACGGCGAGTTAGGCTGCTCATCGAAAGCTCCCGTCAAAGCATGTAACGCCAGCCGGTAACGTGAGAATTACTGAATGATGCGCGAGGAAATTTCCTCTTGGAGCGCCGTGATCAGATCGGGCAACGGGCGTGGGCCTAGATCACCCTTGCTGCGATGGCGAACGCTCACCGTGCCGGCTTCGGCTTCCTTCGGCCCAACAACGAGCATGTAGGGAATTTTCTGCATCTGCGCATCGCGGATTTTCGCCGGCAATTTTTCGTTGCGATCGTCGAGATGCACTCGAATTCCGTGGCCCTTCAGTGTTTCGTAAATGTGTTTCGCGTAATCTGCCACTTTTTCGCTGACTGGGCAGATTTCCACTTGAACCGGCGCGAGCCAAAGCGGAAATGCGCCGGCGTAGTGCTCAATCAGAATTCCAAAGAAGCGTTCCACCGAGCCCAGCAAAGCGCGATGCACCATCAGAGGTTGATGGCGCGCGCCATCTTCGCCCACATATTCGAGGCCGAAGCGCGCCGGAAGATTGAAGTCGAACTGGACAGTGGTCAGTTGCCACGACCTTCCAATGGCGTCGATAAGCTTGATGTCGATTTTTGGACCGTAGAACGCTGCTTCGCCTTCCATGCGTTTGAAGGGGATATTCATGCGCGACATAGTGGCCGCGAGTGCGTTGGTGGCGCTGTGCCAGTCTTCTGGCTTGCCGGCATAGTTCTCCGGATGCTTGGCGTCCCAATCGGAGAGCTCCACTTCAAATTTGTCGAAGCCAAAATTTTTCATGACGGCATAGGCGAAATCGACGCAGGCTTCGACTTCCGCTTCAATTTGTGATGGCGTGCAGAAGATGTGCGCGTCGTCCTGGGTGAATCCGCGAACACGCAGCAAACCGTGGAGTACGCCACTGCGTTCGTAGCGATACACGGTGCCAAGCTCGGCCAGGCGCACCGGCAAATCGCGATAACTGCGCAGCTTCGATTTATAGATCAAGATGTGGCCCGGGCAATTCATGGGCTTGAGTTGGTAGTCGGCCTTTTCGACTTCCACGGCGCCGAACATATTGTCCCGATAAAAACTGGCGTGGCCTGAAGTCTTCCAGAGATCCAGGCGCATGATATGCGGAGTAAACACCATATCGTAGCCACGCTTTTGCAGTTCGTCGCGCAGCCAATTTTCCATCAGAGTCCGAATCAGGCCGCCTTTAGGGTGCCAGAAAATCAGGCCAGGACCGGCTTCTTCCTGAATGCTGAAGAGATCGAGTTCGGTGCCGAGCTTGCGGTGGTCGCGACGCTTGGCTTCTTCGAGGCGGTGGAGATACGCCTCAAGTTCCTTTTGATTGAAGAAAGCAATCGCGTAAATACGCTGCAGCTGCGGATTGCCTTCCTGACCTTTCCAGTAGGCGCCCGCGACGTTGGTTAGCTTGAACGCCTGAATGCGTTTGGTGGAAGGAATGTGAGGGCCGCGGCAGAAATCGATGAATTTGCCGGTGGTGTAGAAGGACACCATGGGCTCGTCGGCTTTTTCTTCGATCAGCTCGCACTTGAAGAGTTGCTTCGAGTCTTGATACAGCTTCAGGGCGTCTGGCTTGGGCAGAAGTTTGCGCTCATTCTGCAAATCCTGAGCCGCCAGTTCGTGCATTTTCTTTTCGATTTTTGCCAGATCGTCTGGAGTGAAGGGCTCGGAGCGCTGGAATTCGTAAAAGAAGCCATTTTCAATCGGGGGGCCGATGCCCAGTTTCACTTCCGGATACAGCTCCATCACTGCAGCGGCGAGGAGATGCGCGGCGGAATGGCGAAACACGTACAAGGCGTCGGGATCTTTCTCGGTAAGGATCTGAAGGTTTACATCTTGTTCGAGAGGCCGACGCAAATCGTAAAGCAGGCTGCCGTCTTCGGCGGGGTCGACAGAATTTGAAAAAATGCCAGTTTTGGCGTTTGCGCCATCGCCATTGGTGGCGCGCACTTTGGCTACCAGGGCCGCATCGGCAAGACGCGGCGAAATCGACCGGGCAATTTCAACGGGGGTGGTTCCCTTGGGGAAATCTTTGACACTACCGTCGGGTAGGGTTACGTGAATCTGGTCCATAAGAGTTGTCCTGACTCGAGCAGAAAAACTGCCGCTACATTAGTTAATTAGAGTATCGGCGGGCGCCACAGCGGTCAAGGCGTCGCCTTCTCACACGATTGAGACGCCGAGCAGACCTGCGAAGTGCGCGTCCGTCGTGATGAGCGGAGCATCGTGGGACAGCGCTGTTGCATAGATGATTGAATCGGCCATTGCAAGCTTGTGGAGCACGCTCAGATCCGCCGCTTTCATCGCCAGCATTTCTTCCAGGGGAACGATTACGTGTTTAAAGACTTCCGATATAAAGATGTCGCCGAGAGTTTTTGACCGGCGCGTCAAAAGCACTTTGCGAACTTCGTAAACCACCAACACCGGGACAAGAACGGTCGTTTCTCCTTCGAGATACGGAGCGACAAGATCGGCTTTCGTGTCTTCGGTCAGATATTCCAGCCAAACCGATGAATCAAGCACCACGGTTTCAGAAACGGTCGGAGCGGTCACGATAATCGTCCTTCCATTCCATACCTTTTGCGATGCCCCTTAACTCTTTGATCGACCTTGGCCTGTGCAGCCTGATGGAACGGTCGATCAAGTAAATCTGCAACTCTTCACCAGGCTTGAGTCCCAGTTCTTCTCTGAGTTTCTTCGGAATGACCACTTGGAATTTCGGGGAAACCTTAACCGTGTCCATGAGCCAACCCCCAATTTAGTATATCGATGTGCCTTTAGTATGTCAATTAACGTGTCGATCGCATTGTGGTATGCTGCGCGTATTACGCTTGGCGCGCCAACCGTAGGTAGAAGGGTGAGGAAGCGAGATACAATATTCGATTCCTTTGCTTGCCAAAATCATTTGAGGTTGGGAATGAACCATATTCGCTTGGGAATCATTGGGCTTCTGGTCGCCACTCTTTTCGTTAGCGCTCGAGGCTGGCCGCAGACGCCGGTTGTGATTCACGGAGCCGACGAGCGGTACAAGGTGGACATTCTGGTGGTGGTGGCGCATCCCGACGACGAGGCGGGGTTTACGCCGTATCTTGCACGGGCCATTTATGACCTGCATAAGCGAGTGGCGGTGGTGTTCGGCACGCACGGAGGAAGCGGTGGAAATAATATTGGGCGAGAGCACGGTGCTGCACTTGCGGATATTCGCGAGATTGAAGCACGGGAGGCGTGCGCGAAATTGGGAATCACGAACGTGTGGTTTCTCGACGGCAAAGACACGGCTTCGCAAAATGTTTTGAATTCTCTCGCGAGTTGGGGACATGGGGAGAATCTGGAAAAACTCGTGGGACTTATTCGCCTGACGCGGCCGGAAGTCCTGATGAGTAATCTTCCCAGCGTGTTCATCGGAGAAAATCATGGGGACCATCAGGCCGCCGGCGTTTTGACCACCGAAGCATTCGATCTGGCTGGGAATCCGGTGGCATTTCCTGCGCAACTTGCGGGAGATATGCGGCGCAACGAGATGTTTCTGGAAAATTTGCAGCCCTGGCAAGCGAAGAAACTTTATTATTCCGACGACACACCGGATACCGAAAAATTTCCGATCACGGGACCTTCCTACTCCGTGAAAGAAGTTTCGCCATCGCAAAAGAAGCCGTACTGGCGTCTCGCGCTGGAAGCGGCGATGCCACACCTGACACAGTTTCCCGAGGAAATCCAAAGAATATCTAAAATGAACGACGCGGAGATCGAGAAACTGATGAGTGACCCGCATTCAGCGTGGTGGCCGGAGCCGTTCACGTTTATTTTGGGGAAATCTGTTGTTTCCGGAAAATCCACCGATGATATTTTTGCGCACGTCGACGTAACGCCCATCGATTCGTCTACGATGGCGCACCAGACCTGTGATGGGCCAGGATCAAAGAGCACAGTGCTTCCGCGCGCCGAGTTGGGCGGGCCCTGGCTTTATTTCCGGGAGTTTCGCGATGCGCATGGGTTGCGCACAATTCCTGTCGCGCAGGTTCCGGAAATCGGCATAAAAACCGGTTCGACAGTTTCCGTACCAATCACTGTTTTTCACGATCCGTCGAAAAGCCTCGAACTCACAGTTAGTGCGAGGGTCCCAGATGGATGGAAAGTTAAAAGTGGCGCGGGAAAACTAAGCCTGCCAACAGAAGGCGTTACCAATTTGCGGGTGGACATCGATACGGCCACGCTCACGGGTGACGACCTGAAAAATGCGAAGCTGCAAGATGTTGCAGTCGCGGTCCAGGCAGACGGCAAAACGATCGGTGAATTGACGCTGCGAGTGAAGTTAGGTGCCACTGGCTTGCCGCAGTAGCGATCGTTTTGCGGAACGCGCTCAGTTACTTCTTCGACCGAGCTGCTTCTAATTGATCCCATACTCCGTCCGGCAACATAGCCAGATCATTAAACTCGCCAGCGCCGCGGAGCCACTGACCGCCGTCAATCACCACGCATTCTCCATTGATATATTCAGCCATGTCGCTTAACAGGAATACGGCAAGGTTGGTTAGCTCTTCATGCCGGCCGAAACGTTTCATCGGATGCTTACTGATGGCGTGCTCTTCAAATTGTTTCGAGGGCATGAGCCGCGACCACGCCCCTTCTGTAGGGAATGGTCCGGGAGCAATCGCATTCAGGCGAATATGATATTTGGCCCACTCGACTGCAAGCGAGGTGGTCATTGCCAGCACGCCCGCCTTGGCACAGGCCGACGGAACCACATAGCCCGACCCCGAATTCGC
>DASXBH010000336.1:0-4812 GCA_036491775.1 Candidatus Acidiferrum sp. | reverse complement strand
TCCGGGGACGCCGATGCGCAAACCCTTCAGGTCTGCGGGGCGCATGGAGCGTGAAGAAACCACGATGGGACCATAGCCTTCGCCAAAGCTGGCACCGCAATCAAGCAAAACATATTTGTCTCGCAACGAGGGATAGGCGGCAAAGCTGACGGCGGTGACGTCATAGGTTTCGGTGAGGGCCGCCTCGTTGAGAGACTGGATGTCGGAAAGGACGTGAGTGAACTTATAGCCCGGCGTGGTGAGCTTGTGGGTCGCAAGCGCATAGAACATAAACGCGTCATCAGAATCGGGTGAGTGCGCTAGCTTGAGCTCTCGAGGCTCTTTTTCGGTCTTGGATCCCGTGTGTGTGGCAGCCATGGACATTTAAATCCTCTGCCCGGACTGAATTACTCGCAGAGATAATTCGCCGATGACACGACGCTTCAGGGTAGCGAAGGTAGGGTCATACGACAGGGACTGCGTGGCGTGCGGCCGGGCTTGCTTCGCAAAAGAAAGCGTAACATACCCGGAGTTTGTGCGGAAGCTTACGCGCCCCTTAAGTTGTGCAGAGGCCTCAAGATTTTGTGGGATTTATGGAGCTCTAGACTGCGGAAACCAGGTGGGCTATCGCGTCTTCGAAACTGACGTGACCATCGAGATATGGCTGCCAATACATGGTGATTACAAGCAGATAGTCATTCCAACCGCGCTGGGTAAATTTGGCGCGCAATTCCGTGGTTATGCCGTTGGTTTTGAATTTATGCAACGTTCCGTCGGTAGAAGCGTCGACAGAAGACGATTCCTGGCCGGAATCGTCCATGACCGGGCTGATGACTTCGCCGGTGGTGTAGAGGATAAGAGCGTGCCAGAGATCGCGAGGAATGGGTTTATCGCGCTGTTTGCATTCGCGGCTGATGGCGTCTTCAACCGGGCGAGCGATGTCGTGAGATGCTTCGAGGAAGACAACTTCCAGAGCCTCGGGGCCCTGGTTGCGCGAATCGGTGCTGGAAATGGTTACGCGTAAGGGATCGAGAGTGGTATACGCGCCGGCGGCATTTGCAAACGCGCAAACTTCCACACGGATTTTTTCTTTTGGCCATTTCGCCTGGTAAATGTCGGCTAAACGTTCGGAAAGGCCAACGCCTTGTTCGCGGACCAGGGGAGCCATACGCACCACCCAGCGGCGGTTGGAGCGATCATGATCGGCCCACCAATGAGCTCGATAAATGGGAGCAGCGGCTTCCAGGATGACGCCAATATTTCCTGGGAGTCCGGCGTCGCAGGCGCGCTTCTTTTTGCCGAGAAGTTCGTTGCAATCCTCGAAGTCACCTAGTTGGTTGTTGAGCAGAATCAAGTCGATATTGACCTGCATATCTTTGTTGGTGTAATTCGCATTGTAGTAGGCGATGGCTTCATCCCAGGCTTTTTGTTCGGTGGGAGAAAGAATCACGCCGGTGTCCGGTCCCTGTTTCATTACCGGGCCTGATGGCTTAGGCGGAGGGTTGCCACGACCCTTGGCGTCGGCACGCGCGCGAGCTTCGTGATAAAGGAAATGATGAAGGTTCACCCAGAAGCCGCTGTGAAATTCGAAAACGGGGAGAGGTCCGTAAGCAGATTCGACCTGTTGCGCGGGCGCGATAGGCGCCCCAAAGCAAAGCAGAAGGCCCAGGATCAGGGAGATGGCAGGACGAGAAAAAGGCCAGTTCATAGCGGAAGTGGCAATGGTAACGCAACTTTCCTAGTGCTCAAATTGAGTTTGTTCCGCGGATTCCACAATGCCGCCGAGTTTGCCGCGACGCCTTGAGCCCCGAACCGCAGCATGAAGTATTATCGCACTTAATATTCTTCGCCCGACTCGTTTAACCATTTGTCGAGCGTGGCCTGCTGCTGAGCGGTTATTTGTGTGAAGGAGACACCCATTCCAAGACCAGCGCTGACGTAGACGACCGAGGCTACCGCTTCGAAAATATCCTGGCGATGTGTGATGCGCAGGCGAACTTGAGAACCCTGCGGAACTGGATTCAGAGTGTCAATGTAACAGCCGGTGCGACTGAGATCCGAGGTGCGAGCGCTTAGCTTAACGCCGCGCGGCAACTCAACGACCTCGACCGCCAGCACCAGCGGATAGCGAGGCGCGTTCCTTCGTTCGGCGATAACGTTGCCCATACCTTCCCCTGCCGCGATAGCCCGCGGCGGTTATACCGCTCCGAGAGGTAGGTGTGCATGAGGGCGAAAGCCCTCAGCAAAGGAAGGATGATCCCAAGCCTATTTTCGCTCCGCGAGGATGGTCGTTCAACGCCCAGCGGTGTTTTCGTGCGAATCAGTAACCGGAACGTTGGGAGGCGGTTGGACTTGGCGCAGCAACGTGGCCCGGTAAACGCTAATCGATCTTGGGGTCCACTTCGCTGCCTACGGCGCCCTGCCGGTCAGCAGCGTGGAGAGTGCCGGAAGAATCGCGGAAAAAGGAGTGCGTGCCGGTGCGCCCGTAATCGATGGGAATCGCAGCGATTTGATATTTTGCGGGAGCTCCGGAATTATTGGCGCCGACAATCACATAACGAAAAGCGTAGCCGTCTTTGCGACCGGAGGCCAAATCGTCGCTGATGAGGCTGGCCGATTCACTTTTGGGCGCACCTTGCGGAGACGGCCCAAGATCGGAGAGTGCGTCCGGCAATCGGGTATAGGTTTTGCGGTACTTTTCGATGGCGTCGGCTAATTCCTTCAGGTGGGTCACGGCGGCCTGCTCATTGGACTTCATCTCGGCGCGATCCCATTCCTCGCCAAGGGTGGGCAGGTCGAGCAGCAGCAGGCCCAGGGATAGCAGCTTCCATTCATTTTTTTCCTGGACCATGCCCATGATGACGCGATGGGTGTTGGTGTCGGCGGTATCGGTTGCGTCTTTTACGATGAGGGGAATATAGGCAAGATTCTCGCGGAGTTCCGGTTTGCCGATCTGCATCAGGGTTGTAACCGTTGGGGTGACACAGGAAACCGTGACGGCGCCAGCTTGATCCGATTGCACGCGAGGTTCGCCGGCGCCATCTAGTAAGACAAAGCGCTTCAGGAGGGTCGCTTGGGCGGCGGTGGTCAGATGGGTGAAGGCCTCGGAGTTGCGAACCGTAAGCAGACGCGCGAAATCAGGACGCTTTTGGGCGCAAGCCGCAATGAGCACATCGCGCAGGACGTTCTGGGGCTCGGCGCTTTTCGTCTGCGCGAAGGTAGCTGCCGCAAAAAGGAATGTGGCGGCAACAAGGCAAAAACAACGCGCTAAGAACTTCCCCTTGTTCATGACTCCGGCGGTCTCCCTTAGTCCTTCGCTCTAGCGATAATTGAGGCCAAATTTTGCGTGAACGCGGAACGCGGCATCACTTCGGAGCAGCCCGCGGCACGGGCTTGTGCCGCTAATTCTGTTTGAACATGGGAGAGGAATGCGACGACGGGCAAATCTTTCTGAGTGGCGCGAAGGCGTTCGATGGTGGCCACCGGTGCGTTGCGTGCGTTGAGGTCCACGATGAGTAGTTTTGTAGGGGATTCTAAAAGGCCATCCAGCGCTTCGGCAGTGTTTGCCACTTTAAATTCGACGCCCAAATGTTTCGCGGTTTCCGCGACTTTCATTTGAAAAAACAAATCGTCCATCAAGGCGACCACGCGACCCATGCTTTTCTCCTTAAGCTCACGAAAACCGACCGTAGGTTGAGCTTGGCCACGGGCAGCTGACGGATTACAATCGGCCTGCCCGCCCTAGGTGTTCGATGCAAGCAGTAGCCCTCGCGACTCTTCAGCGACCGGTATCGCTATTGGAAAAGACGCCCGCGCTTCTAGAGATTCTGCTGCGCGATTTGCCGTTGCCCCTGCTGGAATGGAAACCAGCCGCGGATCGCTGGTCGATCGTCGAAGTGATTGCTCACTTGGTGGTGATCGAGCAGCTTTACGAAGGTCGAGCGCGCCGCATCATTATGGAGGAAAACCCCACGCTGACGAAGTACGTTCCCGCGGACGAAGCCGAGATCCAGAAGAAATCGGCCGCCGAGCATCTGGAGCAATTCGTGACGTTGCGACGAGCCTTTGTGTTTTACCTGCACTCCGTGCCTTCAGGAGATGGAGCGCGGACGGGCCAGCATCCTGGATTGGGCACGATCACATTGTCACAGATGCTGCATGAACTGGCGAACCATGATCTTGGGCATCTGCGGCAGGTTGCGGAACTTTATCGCGCGCAGGCGTTTTACCCGTATGTGGGTCCGTTTGAGAAGTATTCCCGGCCGAGGCCATAAGCTGGGATGTACGCAGCCCATTTAGAGTCAAGTTCAAGAAAACTGATTCCGTAGGACCGATGCGTAATTGGGTTAGTGTCCGGAAATGGGAGCGTGGGCGCCGACGGTTTCATCGGGCACATCGCCCTTGCGGCCTTTCACGCGATCGTAGACGCTGACCTGGCTGACTGAGCCTAGCGCTTCATTGTAAAAAGTAGGAACGCCCAATGCGGTGCGCAGTTCTTCGTTG
Source organism: Candidatus Acidiferrum sp. (assembly GCA_036491775.1). Lineage (GTDB taxonomy): Bacteria > Acidobacteriota > Terriglobia > Acidiferrales > UBA7541 > Acidiferrum. The sequence continues at coordinate 330 of DASXBH010000336.1, read as the reverse complement.
AACTTGCGCAGGTTTTCAAGGTGCGAAGCGAGAGCTGGCAGTTTGATGCCCTCGTCGGTGAGAAGGAATTTCTGGTAGCCCGCGTCCCACAATTTGGCGAATTGGCCTTTGACCATGATGGTGGGCAACACGGTCATCTGAAACTTTTCGTCGGGCGTCTGGCGGAACTCCGCGCCGGAGCCATATTTTTCGACGCGCACGACGCCGCGGGTGCTGCCGACCGCAAAGCCCAGTGCGGCCAACTTATCGATGGCAGTCTTGTCAAAACGCTCGTCAACATTCCACATAGAATTCCAGAGTAAGCGATAAAGGCGAAGGCTGTAAAGGCGG
>DASXBH010000335.1:0-4429 GCA_036491775.1 Candidatus Acidiferrum sp. | reverse complement strand
AGGCCGCGGAGGTTCTTCGACTTTGCCGCACAAACGCAACCCGGTCACCTGTGCGGTGGTATTGTGTGCGGCACAACGCGTGCCAGGCTTGGTGGGTTCGCTGCTATCGTCACTGCCGCAGGAGCAACAGCGAGGACTTGGCGGGTGGCACGCGGAATGGGAGACGTTACCTGAAATCATAAAATTGACCGGCGGTTCTCTGCACCATTTGGCAAAAATGGTTCCTGGCTTGGTCGTTGACGTGGACCAGATGAGACGAAACCTTGAGATCAACAACGGTTTAATCTTTGCCGAGGCGGTAAGCATGGCACTCGCGGACCGCATGGGCAAAATGCCGGCGCACCTGCTGGTAGAAGCGGCGGCAAAGAAATCTCTCGGGGAGCATCGTCACCTGAAAGACGTTTTACTGGATGAGCCGGGAATACGCGGTTACTTGACACCTGCGGATTTGGCGAGTTTATTTGCTGCAGACAATTACTTGGGAAGCACCAAGGAATTTGTGGCCAACGTCCTGAATGAAGTTAGCAGCTCGGCTGCGCGCTGAGAGGGAACACTATGCCGCTTGCAAACCTCGAAGGAGTGGCAATCCATTACGAGTGGATTGGAAAAGAAGCCGCTCCCGTTCTGTTGCTATCTAACTCACTGGGAACGAACTGTCGCATGTGGGAGCCGCAGTTCGAATGCTTCGCCAAACACTTTCGTCTGCTGTGTTATGACACGCGTGGACATGGTGCATCTGCGGTTCCGCCCGGACCTTACACCATCGAGCAGTTAGGCAACGACGTCGTTCACCTTCTGAATTTCCTGCAACTCGACCGGGTTCTATTCTGTGGGCTCTCGATGGGGGGCACGACAGGAATGTATCTCGGCGCAAATCATTCGAATCGTTTCCACAAACTTGTACTTTGCAACACCGGCACAAAACTGGGAACGCTGGATTCCTGGAACGCGCGTATCGATGCGGTGCGAAAAGGGGGTATGAGGTCGGTCTCGAATTTGCTGATGGAACGCTGGTTTACCTTCGATTTTCGCTCTTCGCACGAGTCAGAAGTCGCAGAGATTCAAGAAATGTTTGAAGCAACCGACCCGGATGGATATATCGCCAATTGCGCAGCCGTCCGCGATGCAGACATGCGCGAGTCGATTTGCAAAATTAGCCTGCCCACACTCGTCGTTTCCGGAAAGCACGATCCGGTTGCAACCCAGGCAGATGCGCAGGCGATGGTCAAATCTATCGCCGGCTCCAAGATGGTGGAATTGTCTGCGGCACACCTTTCCAACGTCGAGGCTCATAAGGATTTCAATCGCGAAGTAGCTGCATTTCTGCAGGCGTAAAGGAGAATTGATGGATGACCGTGAGCGTCATAAGCAGGGCATGAAGATGCGCCGGGCGGTACTGGGTGATGTGCACGTCGATCGCTCACAAGCCAACGAAACTGAATTCAACGCCGACTTTCAAGATTTGATAACTCGCTATGCCTGGGGTGAAATCTGGACCAGACCGGGCCTTCCGCCTAAAACTCGCAGTTTGCTCACGATTGCTATGCTGGTCGCGCTAAATCGCATGGAGGAGTTGCGTTTGCACTTGCGAGGGGCCGCAAACAACGGCGTGTCTGCCCAAGAAATCAAGGAAGTTTTACTGCAAGCCGCGGTCTATTGTGGAGTGCCTGCAGCCAACACCGCTTTTCACCTGGCCGCCGAAGTTTTTGCAGAAAAGCATACCTAGCTTACTCGACGAGAACGGGTGCTTCGGTAAGCACGTCAGCCACCCACTGCACGGAACGCAGGTAAAGATCGGGCAGAAAATTCTCGTGCAGTCCGATGTGCCGCGCCGAGTGTGCAAGCTGCTCCCAGGTTCCTGACTCGTAATCAAGCACCACTTCGAAAATTGGCCGGTAACGGCTGTCTCTCCCGGTTAACGCATTTTTGATGTCATCATCCACCGGAATCTGCGCCAAAACCTCTGGCATCGGTACATTCAAGAGCGCATCCATAACCGAGAGTAGACCCACGAGAAACAATTCGTTGCAATCATGGATCATGCCAACCTTTTTTCCGATTAATTCGCAAAACATAGCTCGCAGCAACGGAAGCCGCAACAAATCATCGGCGACGGAGTCTCCAAGGGCTGCCACGCTCACCAGAGAAATCCATTTCCGGAGCGCGCGCTCGCCCAACAGCGTTAAAGCGTGGGGAATCGAGTGAATCTCCGTGTGAAAGGCAAATACGGCGGAGTTGAGATAACGCAACAATCGGTAGCTTAACGAAACATCTCGCTTAAATAGCTGCCCAATTCTCTGAAGACTGAATTCCTGTTCATTGGCGGCCTGCAGAAGTTGGAGATAGATGCCTTTGTGGGCGGGAACGCTGCGCCGTCCCAGGATTTGTGGGCGACAGAAAAAGTAACCTTGAAAATAATCGTAGCCCAGTTCCAGGCAGCGATGGAATTGCTCATCGGTTTCCACCTTTTCGGCGATCACCGGAAGGCCCTGATCGTGACAGAGACGGACAATGCGCTCTTGCTCGGTAAAATTGGTGAGCAGAACATCGATCTTGACGAAGTCCGCAAGGGGCAGTAACACTCGCGCTTCTGGCAGATCACAATAATCGTCAAGAGCCAGCCGATAACCCTGGTCCTTCATTCGCTCGCACGCAGCAATTACTTCCTGATCGGGTGGAACGGTTTCCAGAATCTCTCCCACTACTAAATCACGCGGTAGTAGAGATAGATAGTCACTCAGCACGAACTCGCGCGTACAGTTCAGAAAGGCCGGCAGGCCTTCCGTCATCGTGCGAATGCCCATCAGGAACAACTCGTCCATAGCGTTTACGTGAATTTGGCTGTCCGGCTTTGGCGCACAGTAGTTCTCAGGGCCATAACGCGACAAGATTTCATAGGCAAATAGTTTGCGTTGTGACGTAAGAATTGGTTGGCGCGCCAAAAACCGGTTCAGACTTCGCGGTGTGGACATGCTTTAGTTCGCTAGGTACCGAGTCAATGCCGAGACATCTGAGTGCAAGCGACATGCCATGAGCGTCGTGGTTTGCGATTCGCATGGATGTGCTGGAGACCGCAAACGTTATGGCATGCGTTGCCAGTTGTCGTAGCCATGGGCGACGAGCAGTCGGCCAGCAGTCGCATTGAAGCTGGGTCTTTTCGGGGAACCTGTTTGTATTTGAAACAAGCTGGCCAGCCGACGTTGTTTCTTTAGGCCGGATACTCTGGCACATCCCGTGCACGGGTTTCTTCGGAAGCAGTTCTACCTTGAGTGGCTCACATCGGAGGGAACTTCCGCGGGCAGTACGTTCTGGTCGCACAGAGGCCAACCGTGAATCCAGCGACGCACGAATTGTTATCGCAACGCATCAGGCTGCTGGGAAATCTTCCAGCCATGCCCTCTATTCTAAGTGCTCTCTCAGATGAGCTGAGCATTCGCGCAAGTCAAATTAATGTCGATCGCGTCGTCACCACTATTTCGTACGACAAATCTTTGACGGCGCAGTGCCTTCGGCTAGCCAACTCGGCGCTATTTCGGCAGCGCGGCGACGTAGCGACTGTGAGGGAGGCGGTATTCGCCTTGGGTCTTTGGCGCATTCGCGACCTGGCATTCTCGTGCAGCTTGCCATTGATGTTCACGAACGTCTGCAAAGCGGTCCGCCGCGAAGTGTTTTGGCGGCACTCGTTAGGGACCGCGTTGATCGCGCAAACACTGGAGCAGAGGCTCTGCGAAACACACACCAATCAAGCGTATTTATGTGGCTTGTTGCACGACATCGGAATTCTTGTGAATGGCGTGCTATTTCCAGAAGAATTCCGAGACGTCTTGGAAGAGGCCGTTAGCGAAAAGGTTCGCATCCCCGCGATCGAGCGGCGTATCCTCGGATTTACGCATGAAGAGAGTGGAAAAATACTCGCAGAGTTGTGGCGGCTACCGATAGAAGTTTCCGAGGTGGTGGAATATCACCATCATCGCGATAGTCAGCCGGGCAAAAACGATTTGACGTTCCTGGTTTCCGTTGCGGATGAGGTATGTCTGAAATACGGACTGGGTTACGGTTACGAAATTGAGGTGGATCCGGTTTTGGCGCTCCGGGAACTGTGGGACTCACTGAGGGCGCGTTTCCCAAAGGCTGCCGACTATTCGGCTGATGATTCTCAATCGGTTATCGAGAGCGCCGTAGCTTCGGCGATCAGTCTTGCTGACCATGTCTTCTCGCCCGCATCGACGACGACCGGGGAGACATCCCAAAAAGGCTAGAACATCGGTCCAGCAAAATTCCAGCTAGTCGTTGAAAACGTTAGCTCGCATCGTGTACGAGCTCAGCACCTTCATATAGTTTCCGCGCTCAAACGCAGTGGGATCCTGCACCGCGCCGTGACTCATACTGCCACACATTTGCTGTATGGAACTATATTCATGCTCGTCCA
>DASXBH010000334.1:0-3947 GCA_036491775.1 Candidatus Acidiferrum sp. | reverse complement strand
AAAAGTCATGCTGGCCCGCGTGCTGATGAAGAAAGGCGCGCACGTTCCGCTGCACCATCATCACAACGAACAGGTGACCTACATTCTGGAAGGCGCGCTGAAATTTGCCATCGATGGCAAAGAAGTCGTGGTGCGTGCCGGTGAAGTGCTCTGCATCCCGCCACACATGCCGCATGAAGCCTGGGCGCTGGAAGACACCGTCGATCTCGACGTATTCACCCCGCCCCGCGAAGACTGGCTCAACAAAACGGACGACTACTTGCGCCACGACGTGCCGATGAAGAAGTAGGCGCAGAATCGACCGTTAACCTCAATACAAACTGAGGTCCGAGTTCGTACTGCTCACAACTCCGTTCACCACCGAGAATGAATGGCTCTCGCCATTACCTTTCCATGTGTTGACCTGAAAAGTTTTTTCCGGCACAATTCGCTGTACCTTGATGTTCTCGCCCCCACACCGGCGTCACTTCCGGTTCGAAGATATTTCCACTTTGGTTGGGCGCTCAGTGCGCCGGGGAGGAACAGCAAACTTAGGCTAAGCAGAAAGCGATTCGAAAGGCTCACCAGATCTTGCAGGACTCTTCCCGCACCATCGGGTCGCCCTTTTTGCAGCCAAACGCCTTGGCGAATTCGGCCATGTTTGAAAGCGGCCCGTTGCCGCGATAATGTGGCAGCGGATGTGGATCGGTGTTGGCTTGCAGACGTGAGTATTCCGCGCGCTGGTTGGTGCCCCAAACCTGCGCCCAGCCCAGAAAGAATCGCTGCTCCGGCGTAAATCCGTCAATATCCTTCGGCCGCTTGCCCTCGATCGATTTTTCGTAAGCCGCGTAGGCAATCGCCAGCCCGCCCAGATCGCCAATGCTTTCGCCCAACACCAGTTTGCCGTTCTGGTGCAATCCCGGCTCAACTTCGTAGCCATTGAACTGGTTCACCACGCAATCGCCGCGCGCCGTAAAATTCTTGCGATCTTCCGGCGTCCACCACATGTGCAGGTTGCCTTTGCCGTCGAACTTCGAACCCTGATCGTCGAAGCCGTGGCTGATTTCATGCCCAATCACCGCCCCGATTCCGCCATAGTTCACGGCGTCGTCCGCGTTCGGACTGTAAAACGGCGGCTGCAGAATGCCCGCTGGAAACACGATCTCGTTCATCCCGGAATTGTAATAAGCATTCACCGTCGGCGGCGTCATACCCCACTCGGTGCGATCCAGTGGCTGGCCGATCTTGGCCAGTTGACGCGCCGTTTCAAATTCGATGCTGTGCCGCACATTCTCTAGATACGAAGTGTGCACCACGCTGAGCTTGGAATAATCGCGCCACTTGTCGGTGTAGCCGATCTTGACGGTGAACGCCTCCATCTTGGCCAGCGCTTCCTTCTTGGTTTCCGGTCCCATCCAGTCCAGCGTCGGAATGTCCGCGCGCAGCGCCGCAATCAGGTTGTTCACCATTTCCTTTGCGTGTGCCTTCGCCGCCGGCGGGAAATATTGATCTACGTAGACCTCTCCCAGCGCTTCGCCCAAGCCTTGATCCACGGATTGTACGCACCGCTTCCACCGCGGCAGAATCTCCTTCGTACCCGCCAGCTTCTTGCCGTAGAAATCGAAATTCTCAAGCACAAACGCGTCCGAGAGTGCCGGCGCGGCGGCGTGCAGCACATGCCACCGCAGATACACTTTCCAGTCCGGCAGCGGCACGGCGTCCAGTTCGTGATTCACTTCCTTGAAGAAGTCCGGCTGGCGAATATTGGCCTGCTCGAGTGCTGGCGCGCCCACTTGATGCAGGAAAGTTTCCCAAGACCAATCCGGCGTGAGCGACTTCATCTCTGCCAGCGACATTAGATTGTAGTTTTTCTCCGGATCGCGCAGCTCCACGCGGGTCTTCGAAGCTTTGGCCAGCGAGGTTTCAATATCCATCACTGTCTTCGCTTCGGCCGCTGCTTTTTCGGGCGAGTCGCCCGCCAGCTTAAACATGTTGGTCACATGTTGAACGTAATCGGCGCGAAGTTGCTTCGATTTCTCGTCGTCGCGCAAATAGTAGTCGCGGTCCGGCATGCCCAATCCGCCCTGGCTGACCTGCGCAATCACTCGCGTACTGTCCTTGTAGTCTTGTCCCGAGGTGAAGCGAAAGACTGCGTTCGATCCTTCGCGGTGCAGCTTCGCAATTTCCATGTCGAGCGCTTTGCGGTCGCTTATGCCGTCGATGGCTGCCAGATCCGGGGCAATCGGTTTGATTCCCGCCGATTCGATCGCCGCCGTGTCCATGCAGCTCGAGTAATAATCGCCAATTTTCTGTTTGTTGCTGCCCGCCGGCGCGTTGGCCTTCGCCGCATCTTCCAGAATCGTGTGCATCGCCGACAGATTCTTGTCGCGGAGTTCGGTAAACGTCCCCCAGCTCGGATATTCAGGAGGTATGGGATTGGTCTTCATCCACCCGCCCATCGCAAATTGGTAAAAATCATCGCAGGGCTTGCAGGTCTTGTCCATGTTGGTGAGCGAAAATCCCCATGAAGAACTGTTCGCGTCGGACTTCGCGGTAATGCCCATCGCAAACAGCAAAACCAGCGACACACACAGCAATGCACCGCAGCCTAAAACATACATGCGACGAAAACTCATAACACGCTCCTCAGATTGTCGGGCGAGCGGGAATCTTACACGAATTCGAGGAAAGAAGGTGAGCAGCAGGGTCCCGCAACGCCCGAAATATACCACAGAGCTACTCGCCCGAACGAAAGACCAGCGAATCACGCCCAGGGATTTCCCAGCGTTCCGAGTCGTGGTTATGGAATGTCGATGATCCAGCTACCAGATCTTGCAGGCTTGCGCGCGCACCATCGCTTCGCCCTTCTTGCAGCCAAACGCCTTGGCAAACTCCGGCATGTTCGAAAGCGGGCCATTCCCGCGGAAACGCGGCAACGGGTGAGGATTGGTATTCGTTTGCAGCCGCGCGAATTCCGGGCGCATATTCGTTCCCCATACTTGCGCCCAGCCTAGAAAGAAGCGTTGTTCCGGCGTGAAGCCGTCAACATCCTTCGGCCGCTTGCCCTCGATGGATTTTTCATACGCCGCATAGGCAATCGTCACGCCGCCGAGGTCCCCGATGCTTTCTCCCAGAACCAGTTTGCCGTTCTGATGCAGCCCCGGTTCCACTTCGTATCCGTCAAACTGCTTCGCCACGCAATCGGCGTGCTCATCAAAATTTTTCCGATCGTCCGCCGTCCACCATTCGCGAAGGTTGCCTTGCCCGTCAAACTTCGAGCCTTCATCGTCGAAGCCGTGGCTGATTTCGTGGCCGATCACCGCGCCCACTCCGCCATAATTCACGGCATCATCCGCCTTTGGATCGTAAAAGGGAGGCTGCAGAATGCCCGCCGGGAAAACAATTTCGTTGAACGTCGGATTGTAGTAGGCGTTCACCGTGGGCGGCGTCATGCCCCATTCGCCTCGATCCACCGGCTTACCGATTTTTGCCAGTTCCCGCGCCTGATCAAACGAAGCGCCACGTTGCACATTGGCTAGATACGAACTGCGATCCACGCTCAACGTCGAATAGTCACGCCACTTGTCCGGATAGCCGATCTTTACGGTGAACGCTTCCATCTTCGCCAGGGCCTGCTTCTTGGTCTCCGGACCCATCCATGTCAGCGTCGGAATGTCCGCGCGCAGAGCCGCAGTCAGGTTGTTCACCATTTCCTTGGCATGCGCCTTCGCTTCCGCCGTGAAATAGGTCTTCACATACACTTCGCCCAGCGCTTCGCCAAGGTAATGGTCAGTCTGCTGCACACAGCGTTTCCATCGCGGCGTGATTTCCTTGGTACCGGCCAGCTTCTTGCCGTAAAAATTGAAGTTCTCCTGCACAAAGCCGTCGGAAAGCACTGGCGCGGCCGAGTGCAGCAGGTGCCACTTCAAATAAATTTTCCAGTCGGGCAGCGAAGTTGCCGTCAACTG
>DASXBH010000333.1:0-12439 GCA_036491775.1 Candidatus Acidiferrum sp. | reverse complement strand
GATGAAGGCGCCTATGCGCAGAGCGCCGATCGGATTCTGCACGGAGAACTGCCGCACCGCGATTATTTTGAAATTTATACTGGTGGACTTGCCTACCTGCATGCGTTTGCCTTTAAGGTCCTGGGCGAGAACTTTGCTTCGATGCGCATCGTGTTGTTCGTATTTTTCTTGGCTTGGGTTCCCACATTCTTCTGGAGCGCATCGCGCCTGGTAACAGACTGGGTTGCGGGCGTGGTCACACTGCTCGCGGTGGTGTGGAGCATGCCGAATTACTCGGCAGCGGTTCCGTCCTGGTACAACTTGTTCTTCGCTACGTTTGGCATGGCCGCCATTCTGAAGTATCTGGAACAAAAATCAGCCAAGTGGTTGTTCCTAGCTGGCGTTTGCGGAGGCTGCTCCATCCTGGCGAAGATCCCGGGTTTGTACTTTGTTGCGGCGTGCCTTTTATTTTTTGCTTTTTACGAACAGAGTGAATCCCGCGGGAATACCAATGCACAGAAGTCTCAAGGTGTTTTCTATAGCCTTTTTTTGGCCATTTCTGTTTTGCTTTTCGCCTTGATCGTGGCCCGCTTGATTTTTTCGACCGGCGGCTTAGAAGAAGTTGTCGAATTTGTCGTGCCAGCGGGCGCGGTATGTGCGGTTATTTTGCTCGGGGAACGCAGCGCCAGGCGACGCCCTGATCGAGAGCGCTTCGCGAGCCTGCTGAGGCTGTTGCTCCCGTTTGCGTTCGGTGTTGTCGTACCGGTAGCGGTTTTCCTGGTGCCCTATATCCAGGCTCACGCCGCCGGCTCAGTGTTAAGCGGAGTTTTTGTTTTGACCTTCCGCAGGCTCTCGTATTCGCAATCTCCGCCTCCACTCGCAACCATGGTGCCGAGCCTCTGCTTGGCGGTCATCCTTCTTCTCGGCGTGTGGCTACGTGGAGTCGTCAGGTGGATCCTGTGCGGCGCGACCGCCATTCTGTTTCTGTATTTTTTCGTAGCGTCCCGAAACAATCCGGTTCTCTTCCAGATTGCTTGGCGCAGTGCGTACTGGATGATTCCCATCGTCGTCTTGGCGGGGACCGTTTTGCTTTCTCGCGATTTAACCAGGGAGGATCGTCCCGACGTCCGCCTTAGAAACGAGCAACTATTCCTGGTGCTGGCGGTCGTTTCCGTCTGCACTCTGGTTCAATTTCCGTTTTGCATGCCGATTTTCTTCTGCTACGTCAGCCCGTTAGCCATCCTCGCTGCAGTGGCGGTTCTTCGTGGTTTTCCTACCGTGTCGAAAGCTCTGCTTGCCGTAGTGGCGGCGGGTTTTCTTTTATTTCCGGTGTTCCGATTCACGCCGCCCTTCATTTATTTCATGGGATATTCCTATCAGCCTGATCCCGAAACGCAGCCTCTGGATTTACCCGGAGCGGGAAATCTAAGAGTCGAGCCCGCTTCCGTGCCCATTTACCACCGCCTGATCTCACTGATCAAGCAGCACGCTGGCAGTGGGGAGATTTATGCCGCGCCAGATTCGCCGCAGGTATATTTCTTAGCGGGGTACAAAAATCCGACTCGCGAGCTATTTGATTTCTTTGACGAAAAATACCCGGATTTGCCAGGTACGCTGGAACTGGTGGACAAGCATTCAATTCGTGTTGTGGTCCTGAATACATTGCCGGATTTCTCCCCAGCTTTGCCGCCGGACATTCACGACGCGTTGGTCAGGCGGTTCCCGCAAACAGAAAAAGTAGGTCCGTTCGAAGTACGTTGGCGCGAGTAAGTGGGCAGCTACAAGTCTACCTGCTAGACACATCATCACTCGGGTGTCTGTTAAGCAGCAGGCAATAACGCAAGCGCGTTAACGATCGGCGGTGACTGCGTGTTGATGATCGCGTTGCGCCGGGTCTTCAGACTGCTTCGCGGGGCCTTCGTGGTGGTGGAATTGGGCGGCTTCGGTTGAGCCGGCCAGTGCTTTGGTGGAGGCGGTGCCGCTGGTGATTACGTTCTGCACTTCGTCGAAGTAGCCGGTACCCACGAAGCGCTGGTGCTTCACGGCGGCGTAGTGATTCTCGCGTTCGCTGGCAAATTCCGCTTCCTGCAATTCGGAATATGCCGACATGCCATGCTTCTTGTATTCGCGCGCCAGTTCAAACATGGTGTGGTTCAGTGCGTGGAACCCTGCCAGCGTGATGAATTGGAATTTATAACCCATCGCGCCTAGTTCGCTCTGAAACCGCGCGATATCTTCTGTGCTGAGATGTTTTCTCCAGTTAAACGAAGGCGAACAGTTGTAGGCGAGCAACTTTCCCGGGAATTTCGCGTGGATAGCATCGGCGAAAGCACGCGCTTCTTCCAGATTCGGTTTCGAAGTTTCGCACCACAACAAGTCGGCGTAAGGCGCATAGGCCAACGCTCGGGCGATCGCCGCCCGAATTCCGCCACGCACATGGAAAAAGCCTTCCGGCGTGCGTTCCCCAGTACAAAATTCCTGGTCGCGAAGATCCACATCGGTGGTAAGCAAAGTGGCGCTATCCGCATCGGTACGTGCCATCACCAATGTCGGCACGCCTAAAACGTCCGCGGCCAGCCGCGCTGCCACCAGCTTCTGAATTGCTTCCGTGGTGGACACCAGAACTTTTCCGCCGAGATGCCCACACTTTTTCGCAGAAGACAGCTGGTCTTCAAAGTGCACGCACGCCGCGCCGGCCTCGATCATCATTTTCATCAGCTCAAACGCATTAAGATTGCCGCCAAAGCCCGCCTCGGCATCCGCCACCATTGGCGCAAACCAATACGTGTCGTCTTTCCCTTCTGCGTGATGAATTTGATCGGCACGGGTCAGCGCCTGATTGATGCGGCGAATAAGGTTCGGAACACTATCTGCGGGATAGAGACTCTGGTCCGGATACATCTGGCCCGACGCGTTCGCATCGGCCGCGACTTGCCAACCACTGATGTAAATCGCCTGCAAACCAGCAGCTACTTGCTGGATGGCTTGGTTTCCAGTCAAGGCGCCTAAGGCAGCGACATACGGTTCGGTGTGCAACAAATTCCATAGCCGCTCTGCTCCCAATCGCGCCAGCGTATATTCGACCTGCACGGTGCCGCGAAGCCGTTCAACATCCTCGCCACTGTAGGGCCGCGTGATACCACTCCAACGTGGATCCGATTGCCAGCGGCGGTCCAGTGTCTCGGAATCAGGGGTCAGCTTCGTGATCATACTAGCGTCTCCTTCAAGGTTCGCTGGAGCCGGAGATGACTGGCACCGCGAGGTCAGGTTCAGGAGACTCGATTGTGGGGAAATGTAGCTGGTCAGTCAAACTGATTGTAGCTATCATAGCGATAGATATATGTTATCGGCACCCGTAGTGCGGAATACAGGAGCGCGGGTATGGAGATTCAGCAACTGGAAACGTTTCTGGCGGTGGCCACTTACGGGGGATTTCACCGCGCCGCGGAAGCGTTGCGCATCAGCCAACCGGCCGTGAGCGCTCGCATCGGCGCACTCGAGCATTCATTAAGCACCCGCTTGTTTGAGCGCGGCCCCGCCGGATTGTCGCTCACCATATCCGGGAAAGCTCTGCGTCCGCATGCAGAGCAGCTTTTGCGCCAAGTGGCCGTGGCTCGGCAGGCGGTGCACGAATTTCAGCCGTCGTTCGGTGGCGCGCTGCCAATCGCCGCGTCGTTGTCGATTTGCACGTACCTGCTTCCGGAAGTATTGAAGAAATACCAAGTGAAGCATCCCGACGTTGTAGTGAGTGTGCGCAGCGGCAATTCCGCGCAAGTGCTGAAAATGGTCTTAGATGGCGAAGTGGAATTCGGCCTGGCTCGCTCGCTTCATCATCCGGAAGTAGAAACCATAAGCCTGCGCGACGATCCGCTCATTCTGGTAGGCCATCCCAAACATCCCACGATTGCGCGGCGCAAATTGCGACTGGAAGAAGTCGAGTCGCTGCCGATCATCAGTTATGACCGCGGTTCCAGCGACTGGACGCTGACCAACGGACTTTTCCGGCGCGCGGGGTTGCTGCCCAATGTCGTGCTCGAAGTAGAAACCATCGAAGCCTGCAAACAGATGGTGTTGCGCAAACTGGGGCTGGCGTTCCTTCCGCAAATCGCAGTCATCGAGGAACTGCGGCGCGGAAAGCTGGCGATCGTGAACATCACTGATGCCGAATCGCTGCGCAGAAGCCTGGATGTAATCGTGCCTCGCCGGCGGCCATTGTCGAGGACTGCACAAAGTCTTCTGGCCGGCCTGCGCGAAGCGACGCGGGTTGTCTCCGAAACAAAATTTCGTACGAAGCCCTAGAATCCTCACGAACGCTTCGCTGGCTTCTTGCAGGCGCGCTGCTAAAATGACCACCGTGCGCGGAGGCTTATGAGTGACCAACTGAAAACCGTTCTGATCACCGGCGCCACCGACGGGTTGGGGCGAGCTGCGGCGCTATTATTGGCCGAACGCGGTTACCGAGTGTTTGCCGCCGGGCGTTCGGCTGACAAACGTGCGGAGTTGGACCGTCTCGCGGCTGAGAAAAAACTCTCGCTCGAATCGCTGGAGTTGGACGTCACAGACGACGCGTCGGTACAGCGCGCGGTTGCGCATATTTTGCAGAAAGCGGGCGCGGTCGACGTGCTCATCAACAATGCCGGCCTGGGCTATATGGCTGTGGTCGAAGAGTTGCGCCTCGACGACTTGCGACAACAATTTGAAACGAATTTATTTGGAGTGCTGCGCGTGACGCAAGCCGTGTTGCCACGGATGAGGGAAAGGCGTCGCGGGCGCATCTTGATGATGAGCAGTGTGGCGGGCTTGCTCTCGCCACCGACTTACGGAGCATACAGCAGCAGCAAGCACGCGTTGGAGGGCCTGTCGAACGCACTGCGCCTGGAAATGTACCCGTTCGGAATCGATGTGGTCTTGATCGAGCCAGGATACATCGTCACAAATTTTCAGCAGACCGCCAAACAGCTCGCGCAACCCTATGCCGAGACGGCAAAGGACAGCCCCTACGCCAAGATTTATTCAGGCGCTTGGGCAGGAGCCAATCAAGGACGAGGGAAATCAAAGACAACGCCCGAAGATTGTGCGCGGGTGATGCTGGAAGCGATTGAGGCTTCTCATCCCAAGGCGCGCTATACAGTCACGCCGCTCGCGAAATGGGCATCGCTGGGCAAGCGAGTACTGTCCGATGCGTTCATGGATTCGTTTCTACGCCGTAAATATGGAATCGCGCGCGAATGAGCAGGCTCGCGGCCAGTGAGAAACCCGGTTAGTTGGAGACCTGAAACGACAGGCTATTTTCCCGAAGCTGTTCCCACTTCTTCCGCCACGCATCGTGAATGGGATTTTCGGCATAATCCGCCGCAGCTTCCGCGTTCACAAATTCGATAACGTAAACACCGCTGAATTCGCGAATCTGGTTACGTTCGGTCTTGAGCCAAATATTTTTGATTCCAGGAATCTTCGCGGCCATGTCTTTGATACCGGCGATGGCTTGGTCCTGATCGTTTTGCGAAGTGGCGTCGCGGAACTTGTAAGCGACCACGTGGATCACCGTCTTGGGCTGCCCATATTTATTCAGCGCCGAAACGCTGCGCGTGGCAAAACTGCCGGCCGCAATCCCAGCAACGAACAGTGCACACCCACCCAGCAACGAAACCAAGCGGCGATTGGCGAATGCCATGATGAACGTCCCTCCAGTTGTGGAAACCTTTCCAGTCTAAGCGAGTCCATTTGCAGCGGCAACCGCAGCCGCAAATTTGACCGCAGCCGCTGCTGCGATTAACCTGAAACTCCACAAGGAGACCCGAATGTTCCGAGGAGTATCAGGCAGGGTGATGATTTTCTGCGCGTTTGCGCTGGCAAATTCCGCGCGAGCGCAAGAGCCAGGACATCACCCGGTGAACCCGGAAGCGCGTGCGATCTTCCAGCAGTTGATCGAGATCAACACCACCGACTCCGTGGGAAATGTCAGCACCGCTGCAGAAGCCATGGCGCAACGTCTGCTCGCCGCGGGATTCCAGGAAAAAGACGTGATCGTTGCGGGCCCTGACGAGCGCAAGAAAAATCTTGTCGCGCGTCTTCGTGGCACCGGACAGCGCAAGCCTATTCTTTTTATCGGACACCTCGATGTGGTGGAAGCGCACCGCGAAGACTGGAGCATGGATCCGTTCAAGTTTATCGAGCAAGACGGTTTCTTCTACGGGCGCGGCACCGAGGATATGAAAGAGGGCGACGCGATCCTGGTCACGAATTTCGTTCGGCTGAAGCGCGAGGGCTACGTGCCGGACCGCGATGTGATTGTGGCGCTGACCGCGGATGAAGAAGGCGGCAACTACAACGGCGTCGATTGGCTGATTAAGGAGCACAAGGATTGGATCGATGCGGAATACTGCATCAACCTGGACGGGGGAGAATTCGAAAAGCTCAGGGGCAAGGCGGTTTTGGCGGGCCTGCAGGCCAGCGAAAAGGTGTACGCAGACTTTACCTGGGAGACGACCAACCCGGGTGGACACAGTTCCGTGCCAGTGCCGGACAACGCGATCTATGAACTTTCTGCCGCGCTGCTGCGGCTGCAGAATTTCTCGTTTCCCGTGAAAATCAGTGAAGTCACGCGCAATTACTTCGAGCGTTCCGCCGCACTGACTACCGGTTCACTGGCAGCGGACCTGCGCGGCGTGGCCAAAGAGCCTCCCGATGGCGGGGCCATCAAACGGCTTTCGGCGATGCCGTATTACAATTCGCTGCTGCACACCACCTGTGTGGCTACGATGCTTTCAGGAGGGCACGCGCAGAACGCTTTGCCGCAAACCGCGCGCGCCAATGTGAATTGCCGCATCTTTCCTGGCGAAGATCCGGAAGAAGTGCGGAGGACGCTGCAATCCGTGGCAGCCGATCCCAAGGTAAGCATCACCATCGTGCCGGAGAAAACCGCAGACGGAAAGCTGGTGCCTATCGTGGCGGTGCCGCCCTCACCGCTTCTACCGGACCTGACGTCGGCGCTGGAGAGAACGCTAGCTACGATGTGGCCGGGGCTGCCGGTGGTGCCTTCGATGTCGACGGGCGCGACGGACGGCCACTACCTGCGTTCCGCGGGCATTCCTACGTATGGCATCGCCTGCATGTTCTTCGACATGGAGGATGACCGTTCGCACGGCAAGGATGAACGGGTAGGAGTACAGGATTTCTACGATGGGGTGGAATTCAATTATCGATTCATGAAGGAACTGACGAGAGGAAAATAGCGGGATCGGCACGCAAAAAAAGGCCTCCACATCGTCGTGGAGGCCTTTCGATTTCAATTCAGAGTAATACTACGGCTTGGATGGTTCCGCGCCCGCACCAGAATTATTGTCCGGAGGAGCGGTGGTGCTGGCGGCAACCGGCTTACCACCCGAATCGCTGCCATAGCGCGTCAAATACGGCATAAATGGCGTAACTTCAAACGGCATCTTCTCGCGTTCCGCCACCGTGCCCACCGGCTTGCTCTTGATCAGGTCTAGCTTGTCGTTCCAAGGATCAATCTTCACGCGTCCACCGATCGGCAGCGCCGCGATCTTTTGCGGATTCTGCTTAGGATCCGAGGCCATCGTGGATTTCAGGTCGTTGATCTGCGGCACGCGATTGCCCAGGTGTCCGCTGATCAGGTTGGGAATTTCTTTCTGGCGGCTGTCGAGAGCCTGCAAGAACAATCCGGCATTGGCCAGTTGGTTCTTGTAAGGCGAATTGTTCAGGATTTGGATGGCCTTGCTGTTTGCCTGGTTTTCTTCTTCCGGCGTCCGCGCGAAACCAAAGTGACGGAAGGTGTCTTTATCTTCCACCAACAACTGGTCGAAGAAGGCATACTGCGAATCCAAACGGTGTCCGAGAACTACGTGGGCCAGTTCGTGAGCCAACATGGTGGCCAAGCTTGCTTCGTCGGGCAGCACGTCAATCAAACCGCGGCTCATCACGATGGTGTGGCCGAGCGTGAAAGATTCCAGAGTCGAAGTCATCAAAACGCGGCAACGAACTTCCGGGTCGAGGTCGATGTTGTTGGTCACTTCAAGGTTGTTGATGACCGTCTCCATCACCTTGTCGACTTCACCCTTGGGCGCCATCAAACCAATGCGTTCCAGACGATCGGTCAGGTTATCTTCCGCCTGGCGATCCCACGAGCGCTGCGCCTGAATTGGTGAAAGGTCGTTGGCCGTTTTGGTGTCGTCCTGTACCGGCGTCTCCACCAGGATCTTGCTCAGCTCTTCTTCCTTGGCGGCGTTGCCCAGGTTGTAGCCCCACAGGCGAGTCTGCGCTTTGAAATCGAGCTTCTTGCTGATGGCGTAGTGCAAATCTTTTTCTTCGCTGTAGACGAAGGTGGGCAGCCAGAGGCCCGGTTGCACGTTGGTGCGCCAGCTATCGAAGTGGAAATACCAGCTGCTGTGGCCGTTACCGTTGTAAGAGCCGTTGAAGCGGACGATGTGATAGTCCTGATCTTCCACCCAGATGCGGCCGAGGAAGCGACCTTTGGATTCCTTCTTGTCGGCGGGAGTGACGTCAAACACCAGGCAGCGCACTTCGCCCACGAATTCGCGGCGGACATAATCAAATTTGTAGTGCTGCTTATCGAAGCCGTTAGTGTCGATGAAAATCATCTGCAGGAAGCCGTCTGGCAGGAACTGCATCGCGAAGCTGAAGAAATTACCGATGGAGCCAACGACCTTGCGGCCCTTGCCGGCAGTGTCGGTCAGAGGAACCAGGCTCACACCCTTCTGGAAATTGGCGCGACCCAGGAAATACTTGTCGCCCGCAGGAACCTGTCCCAGGTCCTTGTCGGGCTTAAGATTTTGAATGTAGGTTTCCACCAGCGGCGAGTAATTTCGAATCTGGCCGTACAGCCGCTGCTCGTTGCTCACTACACGATCGATGACCTGATCCATCGTGCGCGGCTGATCGGCGGGGGCCGGACCTGCGGGTGCCGGAGGTGCCGCCGTGGCTACGACGCCGGAACAAACGCCGAGCGCGAGCGCGAGGATTTGACGTGACAACAACTTTCGCATGTTCTTATCTCCCTCAGTAGGCCAACCGGAACTCAATCCTTACCCGGGCCGGAAAATCTACCGGTTCACTCTCGCGCTTTGCCGGCTTGAACTTAATTTGCTGTGCAGCTTTGACCGCGGCTTCATCGAGGCCGTGTCCCAAGCCGCTGACGACGCGATTCATCTGGACGCTGCCGTTCGCGAGGAACACCAGATCCAAAACCACGTCTCCTTCAATTCTCAGACTACGCCCTTCCGCGGTGTACTCGGGTCGGGGCTTGTCCACAATGACAATCGGGGTGTCTGCGGGACCGCCGGCTGCCTTCTTCTTGGGCGCATCCGTGGGCGCCGCGCTGGCGTCTCCGAAGTTACCCGCTACCACCGTGCCGCCCTTCTTGCCTCCTGCGGGAGGAATGGCCGTTCCATTTCCGAAACCGGAACTGGCTACTGTGCCCTTGATGCCTTCCTTACCGCCGGTGCCGTTTCCGTAGCCTTCGCCACCTGGCAAAGCTGGCGAGCCAAGACGGTTCACGTTGGTGGCGTGATTCGGGTCGCCCTTTCCAGGCATGCCATTCGGGTCGCCAAATCCACCGGTCTGTACCTTGTTGACCGGCGCATTGACGGTAGCTGGCGCCGCGCTTCCGGAATTCATGTTGTTCAACTTGACTTCGTCTTTAGGACGCTTGGGACCATTGTCCTTGGTGTCGATCTTCGCTTCCTCGAACTTGGTGCTCATGTCCGGAAGCTTGGTTTCTACCTTCTCGATTTTGGGCTGGACGACCTTGGGCGCCAGGTTCGTGAAGATGTGCGGCTGCTGGGGATTCAGTTTAGGTGGTTCGACGACTACGGGCTTTACTTCTGCCTTCGGGGCTGCCTTGATTTTCGGAGCTGGCGGAGGCGGTGGAGGAGGCGCTACCGGAATTTCTGTGATCGGCTGAGCGATCTCCATGAAGCCATATTTCACGGCGGTCTTCATCTTTTCGGGGTAAAGGAGGGGAATCAAAACAAAGAAAATCAGCGCCGTGATCTGAATAATGGCGCTCAGGCCGACTCGGTCCCAGCTAGGTTTGGAGTCTGGCAGCAGCGCCAAACGCGCAGGCACCGGCCGAGTACCGATGTGCTGCCGCCATGCCTCCTGGTTTGCACGCCCCCGATTCGCATCGAGCCCAACGCCCAGTGAAGTCTTTCGTGGTGAATCTGCAATCATTGTAGTCATCCGCTTGCCGCCCCTTGCGAAAAATTGATCCCGAAGGCTCCATGCTGGGCAACGGAGTCTTCACCAATGCGAGGTCGTGTGCAATACCAGTACGAGAGTACTCAGGGGGCGGGAGGCTTCCGAATAGGACTTTCGTACTAACGACGCGAACTCGCTAATGTCTGGACGGGTGCACCCTCATCGTGACGCTACCACTATGGGACCAACCCGCTGGGGCTAGATTCGTTGCGGGCGGGGCGACGCAACATGCCATAGGATACAACATTCGAGAGGAAAAATACTTCTCTTTCGTGCACCGAGGGTCCTCCAGAGGGGGTGCCAGCTAGGATGCACCACCGGGATAGGGCGTTGGTTGTATCTGCGAGCTTTTATGGCCTGAGAAGGTTAAGATTTGGCGTATTCAAGGTTACAGCTTGCCTTACAACGCCCAAAACGACTCCTCCAAGGAGTTAGACGGCCTGCTGCGACGATGTGATCCGCGACTGGCTGCTCTTTATCTCGAGTCTGGAGCTGAGAACTGGGGAGTCTCGCGCGACCAATTCGACGTGGCGCTCGAGCGTGGCGTGCGCAAACGCTTCGCCGAGCCAGGAAGCCTATCGATTGAGAGGCTGGAGGACTACCTCGGAACGCTGTTCGTTGCCGATTTGGCACTCGCCTGCGCTTGCATGTGTGGCTCGCCTGCGGCCTGGGAACATTTCGTGCGCGAATATCGCGGTTACTTGCGCGCTTGTGCCACGGTGATGGTGAAAGGGGGCAAGGGTGGAATCTATCCGGACGAACTTGCTGATTCGCTGTTCGCGGAACTGCATGGATTGGCGGACGGCAAACGGGGCGAACAGTCGCTGTTCAAGTATTTTCATGGACGCAGTTCGCTGAAGACGTGGCTGCGTGCCATTCTGGCACAGCGCCATGTGGATAAGATTCGCGAACGGCGCCGTTGGGAGTCGCTAGACGGAGCTGATGGTGAAACCGCCGCGTCGCGAGAGCTGCTTCCACAAAACGTGGCCGTTCCAACGCACGATCCACATCGCAGCAAATATTTGAGGTGTTTTGTCGCGGCACTGGAAATTGCACTTCGCGAGCTTGCCGCGGAAGATCGCAGACGGATGGAGCTTTACTATGCGCGGCAGAAGACGCTTGCCGAGATTGGGCGGCAGTTTGGCGAACATGAATCCAGCGTGTCGCGTAATTTAGAGCGAACACGTCGCGAGCTGCGAGAGCAGATTGAAAAACAACTGAGTGCGGGCCGAGCGGCCCACGACGGAATGGGCAGGGGCCCTGCGTTGAGTGATGCGGAGATCGCGCTGTGCTTTCAGTACGCTGCCGAGGACGCACCCATCGACTTTCGAAAATTGTTTCCCGCGAAGCGCGCGGTGAAACCCAGCGGAGAGACCGAGGAATTGCCGTGAACTGCTGCAAGAATAGATTCGGGAAACGTTCTAAGAAAGGAGAACGCCATGCCGTCTGATGATCGCGATCAGCAATTGGAACGCGCACTCGCCCGGCATTTGCGCGATGCGACTCCCGACCAGGATTGTCCCGATGCGGAAATTCTTGCGGCGTTTCACGAACGCACGCTCACACTCGATGAAATGACGCGGTGGAAGAATCATATTGCCGGTTGCACGCGTTGCCAGGAAACGCTGGCGCTGATGGAAGTTACCGAGGAGGCTGAGGGCGAACAATCCGAGGCGGCTCGCGAGCTGCCGATACCGCAAGCGCCTCAAGGCCGCATTCCTGAGTCGCAAGGTGCACGCAGCGCAGGTGCTCAGATGGTGGGGGCGGATAATACGGTAGAGTCCGCAGCGAGTGGTTCGCTGAAAAAGGTTGAACCATTGCGGGCGCGCCGTCGCGCCGTGCGTTGGCTGGTGCCGGTAGGCGCAATCGCCGCAGCTGGGTTGGTTTGGGTAGGCGTCCGCGAACAGCCGAGCTTCGTCCAGAAACATGCGGAATCGCAAATTGCAGAGAATCAACCAGTACTCACTCCGCCTCTGCCTTCGGAAAGGGCGCAGCCGTCGCAGACATTGCAGGAAACGAAGCCAGCTTCACCGCGTGTCCAGTCGTATGCTGGTGCACAGGCAAAGATCGCGCCCAAGAATTTGGAAAAGCGCGAATCGCAGGCTCCTGCGATGGGTGCTGTACCGTCGCTCGACGCGAACCGTAACAAGAATAAAGACGCTGCCAAGACGAAAGCGCAGTTGCAAGCCGGACTCTCGATGAAGGGCAAACAGTCTGATCA
>DASXBH010000332.1:0-3177 GCA_036491775.1 Candidatus Acidiferrum sp. | reverse complement strand
GAAATGTCCCCGCGGCGAATCGCTTCCAGGGCTTCGCGAATAAATCGCGGCGTATGATGGAAAGGCGAAATAATCCTGATTTCGGAATAGTGGATGGCCGCCGGTTCGATTTCGACGCGGGTTCCGGTTGGCAACCCGCTGAAGAAATTCACCACGCCACCGCGCCGTACCATCGCCAGTGCTTGTTCCCAAGTAGCAGGATTTCCCGCGGCTTCGACAACCGAATCCGGTCCACGCTGGTCTTCCGTCAGAGCTCGCACGGCAGCCACCACATCCGGCACTTCCGTAACATTGATGGTTACCGAGGCTCCCAGCTTGCGAGCTACAGCCAGCGGTGCATCCCGTCGCGCCAGCGCAATCACTCGCACACCGCGCCGCGACAGCATCCGAACATACTTCAATCCTATTGGTCCGCAGCCGATGACCGCCGCAGTATCTCCGGTACGCACTTCCATCTCGTGGATGCCACGCAAGACGCACGCCAGCGGTTCCACCAATGCCGCGCTGTGATCGTCCACGGAGTGCGGCACTTCCAAGGTATTTTCCTGAACGATGCGGCCGGGTATGCGCATGTATTCCGCATACGCTCCATTGTTAAACAGCAGATCGTCGCAAAGATTTTCCTGCCCGCGCCGGCAGTGGTAGCAACGGAAACAGGGCGCAGAGTTTGCCGCGATTACCCGCGTGCCCAGGCGCCATTTCGCATCCACGCGCTTGCCCATGGCCACAATTTCGCCTACCACTTCATGCCCAAACACCGCGGGGGGCTGAATCATCTTGGCGTGATAGCCACGCTTCCACACCTTTAAGTCGGTTCCATCGGTAAGCGCCAAGCGCACCCGCAACAGCACTTCGTCCACAGCAAGGGCCGGCACATCAATCTGTTCCACGCGCAGATCCTCGCTTCCGTACAACACGGCAGCCGTCATCTTCGAGGGCACAACAATGCGCGCTGGGGCCAGCACTTCTTCCACCCCAATTTCAGTCTTCTTTGTGGAGGCTGTTCTCATTCGTGTGTAATCAGAATCTTCAGCGAGTCTTCGGTGGGCCGAGCCGCCAAATCCAGGCCCTCTTGAATTCTAGCCAAAGGGAACCGATGCGTGACGATTTCCATTACCGGCAGTTTCTTCTGTAACACCAGTGCTGCCGCACTATCCTGGATATCAACCGCTGCACTATAGCTACCTAGAATTTCTTTTTCGTCGATCCCCACCGCTGCTGCAGGAAACTCTATCTTAGTGACCGGGTCATTCGCGGCAAATAGCAGTACTCTGCCCCCTGGTCTGGCCGCTGCCAACGCTTCCACCACCACTGCCGGATGCGCTACAGCTACTAGAACCGCGTCCGCCCCGCGCCCTTCAGTCCGGGCCCGTATTTCGCCCACAAGCTTACCACTTATAGGGTCAAAAGAGTCGATGGCACCAAGCGTGACACTCTTTGCCCGCCGGGTCGCTACCGGATCACTGGTATAGATGCTCCCACCTACGCTTTTCGTTACCATGAGCAGCTGCAGGCCGATCGGTCCGCAGCCGATGATTAGTACTGTTTCCCCCGGTTCGATCCGCGCCTTTTGTACCGCCTTCACAATGGTATTGATAGGCTCGATGAACGTGGCTTCCTCGAAGCTTACGTTGTCAGGCAGCGCCACGATGCCGCGCTCCGCGACCCACGGCATAGCCTTGACGTACTCGCCGAAGCCGCCACCGTTGGGAATGAAACCGCCGGTCAGGCCCGTGGTCTTGTATTGCTTGCATTGGGAAAACGAGCGTTTTTGGCAGAAGAAGCATTTCCCGCAAGGCGTGTGGTGAAAGCTCATTACCCGGTCGCCGAGCTTCCATTTGGTTACGCCCGGGCCAACCGCCACCACTCTACCCGCAACTTCATGGCCTAGAATCTGGGGAGGCTCCACGTAACGTTGGTAAATCTTCTTGATATCTGTGCCGCAGATGCCGCAGGCGGCCACCTTGATGAGCACTTCGCCTTCGCCCACTTCAGGCACCGGGACTTCTTCAACGCGAACGATCCCCTTCTCGCGATACACCCCGGCACGCATGGTCTTGGGCATCGGCCCAAGAGTTCGCACTTCCGGCACTGTCCGCGTTTCACTCATCGAGCGGCAGCCTCCACTCGCGAAGAAGCTAGCGACTGAGTGTCAGAAACCTTCGAAACATACTTATCGAGGTAGTTCACTAATCCTTCGGCGGCCTTTCGGCTCTGCTTCCCAAAACGCAGAAGGGCTGGAAGTACAAACGGATTTCCTATCAATTGCAGAACGACCTTGGTCACGCTGACTTGGGAGTCCTTAGAAAGTGTGCGATTGAAGTCGATTGGCAGGTCCTCGTCAAATGCGTCACTGACTGCCCTGATAACCACGCTCCGCGCTCCCCATGCACAGGCCTCTTTTACAATTTCGAAACTTTCCATGTCCACGGACTGCGCCTTTGACGAGCACTCCTGCTTTTCTTTGGCTTTGAGCAGCACCCGATCCGTAGTGAACAAACAGTCGGTGCATTTCGCGCCTTGCTCAAAACCCAATTTGTGGAGGTCCTGGTCGACCGCTATAGAGTCGGATTGCAGGTCTGCGTGTTGAAACTCGGCCCGAACTGTGCGCGGAGCGATAATGTCTCCTGGTACCAACGATGGGTGAAGCGCTCCTGCTAGCCCGCTCGAAATGCACACGTCGAAATGTTTGTCTTCGTCCGCCATTCTCATCATCAGATCCATGGCGCGCGCCGCGGCCTGGTTTCCCATGCCTGTCAGCAAGACGGTGATTTCACTGTCAGCAATCTTCGTGCGGTAGAGCCGCAGATCTTCGTAGTCGATTCGATTAAATTTCCGCAACTTGCGCCACGACGCAAATTCCGCTTCCACTGCAAACGTGACTAGAATCCGCATGTTCATCCTTGGCTAGAAGCAGGAACGGTGAGGAGATGCTCTTCGCTTCCTCATATCTGATGTCCGATATCTGATATCAGATACCCACTGCACCGAAGTCCGGTCCTACGTCCCATCACGCCGCTGCCAATCTCATCTTCTTTGCGCGACCAGCCTTCACGTACCCGTTGGCCTGATACCAGCGTACCGCACGCTCCAACGCCGCCGGCACCGAACCCGGACGGAATCCCAACTCCCTTTGCGCTCGCGATGCGTCCACAAACATTACGTGCTCCGCAATGC
>DASXBH010000331.1:0-2541 GCA_036491775.1 Candidatus Acidiferrum sp. | reverse complement strand
AGTAGTGGCGTGCCGGCCGTATTTCTTTCTGGGAGCACTTTCTGTACCTGTGGCGACATGATTAGTCTCCGTGTGCCGTTCGATTATCGTCCGGCACTCCATCGAGGGTTGAAATAACTGCGAGCAAGTCAGTGGCAAGAGAACTTTTGTCGACACACGCGTTGGCGCCCGCTGCAAGCGCATTGGGCAACAAATGAGCGGGATCGTGCTGGCTCATAATTACGATTTTTACGGATGGAAGGGCTGCACGGAGCAAGCGCGTAGCTTGCAAGCCGTCCATTTCCGGCATGCTAACGTCGAGAAGGATCAGATCGGGAAGCAACTCGCGGGCGATGCGAATGGTTTCGCGGCCGTCCGCGGCCTCTGCGCAGATTTCAAAATTCGGACTGGAAGAGAGAATGGCACGCACCCCCCGGCGGATGCGCTCGTTGTCGTCGGCGAGGAGAATCCGCATGGATTGAGTATCACTCCTGCTTTCCAGTGGCCCACTCCAGTCCGTCGGCTGAAACAGTACAGTTATATTCTGCCGGTTGTGATTCGGAAGTTTTGGGGACGGGAAGAATGATCGAGATGGTTGTGCCGTGTCCGTCGGACGTGATCGTCATCTCACCCCCCAGTTGCAAAACCCGTTCGCGCATGCCGCGAATACCAACGCCGCCCCCACGGGACTGCAACTGCGTGAGCTTTTCGCGGGACATCCCCTTGCCACGATCGCGCACTCGCAACGATACATTTAGCTCGTCGCGAAATACGGAGATTTCGGCAGATTTGCTGCCGGAATGGCGGTGCACGTTGGTCAAGCATTCCTGGACAATGCGGAAGATCGCCAACTCCATTTCGCGAGAGAGCCGGCCGAAGTCGTCGGGAATCTGGAAGGTAATATCCAAGCCACTACGGTCTTTCAAGCCGCGGATGTACCAAAGCAGCGCTTCGGACAGTCCACTTTCATCCAGCAGTGGCGGATGCAGAAGATAAGAGGTAGTGCGGATTTCCTGGCTCAACTCGCGAACCAGTTGCTGCCCTTCCTGCACGTCTTTGGAAAATTGTGAACCGTCTTCGCCGGCGTGTTGCGCGAGGCGGCCCAGCGTCATGCCCAGCGCGGTCAGTATTTGGCCAGCACTATCGTGTAGTTCGCGGGCGATGTGGCGGCGTTCGTCATCTTGAATTTGTATCAAACGACGGGAGAGTTCTCGAAGCTGCTCAGATTGTTTCAGGACTTCTATATTGCGCAACTCGAGTTCTTCGGTGCGCGCGTGGACTTGAGCTTCCAAGGTCTCTGCAAGTTTGCGATAGTTTTCTTCCGCCGTCTTCAAGACGGTAATGTCGACGCCGGTTGGATGAAGGAAAATGATCTGGCCTTCCTGGTCGCGAATCGGATGGACGCCAAGTTCGACGAGCCGTTCGGTGCCATCGGCCCAAAGATACGGCAGAACTTCGCTGAAGGCGGTGCCGCTGGCGGCTTGCTGAATTGCGAAACGGACTCGCTCCTGCACTTCGCGCGAACCGCGCCACCAGCCACACTCCCAGAAGGGCTTGCCGAGTACCTCATCGTCACGATAGCCGCAGGCGTCCAGAGAGAGACGATTGGCATCGAGAACAATTCCATCGACGGTCATGATGCCAGCAAAGACGGAAGTTTGTTCGAAGACCGCTCGGAATTTGGCGGTAGAGGCAATAGCTTCGGCGGTCATTTTGCGCAAGGCAGCGTCGGCACGGCGGCGCTCGGTCGTTTCAATGGTGACTCCGTCGAAGCGCCGCGGATTACCCGCGTCGTCATAAAAGGCCTGACCGATAGCACGAATCCATTTCTCCTGGCCGTTTGAATTGAGGGTGCGATATTCAATGTCGTAGGGAAGATGATCGACAATCGAAGCGGTGATAGCGAGGCGAGTACGCTCGCGGTCTTCTGGATGAATCCTCTGGTAGAAGGTATCGATGGTTACATCGGCGCCGGGAGGCAACCAGAAATGTTCTTTGACGCGTTCATCCCATAACAATTTGTTGAAGGGTAGATCGCAGAACCAGAATCCAACCTGCGAAGCTTTCGCAACCAAATCGAAACGATCGCGCTGCTGGCGCAGAGTTTCTTCGATTTGCCTGGGGGCGGTTATATCCAAAGCGGTACCTAACAAGCGCAAGGGTGAGCCATCCGCGGCGAGTTCCACTTGCGCAGTAAATTCGAGCCAAGCAGGAGTTCCATCGTCTCGGGTGACACGACACTGGAAGAAAAACCGTTCACCGGTATTCATGGTGTGCGCAACGGCTTGCTGGAAAGCCTGGGCGTCTTCTGGATGGATTACCCTGCTGACAAACTCGGTAAAGGTGTACGGACCTTTTTCGCGTGAGCGGCGGAACATTTGGTAAACGCGATCGTTTTCCCAGGTTGCAAGGTCTTGTGCAGGGTACCAGTGCCAGATTCCTAATTCTGCAGCATCGGTGGCCATGCGCAGACGTCGTTCCTTGTCGCGCAACGCATTTTCGTTTTCCTTGCGAAGGTGCGCAAGCTCCAGGTGAGTGTGCACGCGCGCCAGAAGTTCCCGC
>DASXBH010000330.1:0-3651 GCA_036491775.1 Candidatus Acidiferrum sp. | reverse complement strand
GGCAGCGAGGGGGTTATTGCTGGACATGGCGGCCAAGCATTGGAATCTCTCCGCAGATGCGCTGGTCGCGGCCAACGGAAAGATTACGGATCCGGGTTCGAAGCGTTCGGTGGCGTATGGCGATTTGGCGAAGGGAAATGCCCTGGCGCAAACGATTCCGTCGCAGATCAAGGCTAAGCCGGCAACCGCGTGGGATGTCGCGGGCAAACCGATTCCGAAGGTAGATGCACGCGAATTTGTAACCGGCAAGCACCACTACACACCGGACATGCGTCCAGCGGAAATGTTGTATGGCAAAGTACTGCGGCCGCCATCGTTTGGCGCGACGATGACGTCTTATGACGATTCCGCGGCTAAACGGATAAAGGATGTAGTGATTGTTCACGACGGTGATTTCGTTGCGGCGGCGGCGACGACGACAGAAGCTGCCCAGGCCGCGCTCGATGCGATTAAAGTGCAATGGAAAGAAGTGCCGCAGATTTCGAATGCGGAGATTTTTTCGTACCTGAAAGAAAAAGCGCTGCCTTCCAGCGAAGAGCGCTATCAGCAGCGCAAGGGTTCCATTGCCGATGGACTGGCTGGGGCGGCGAAGCGCAGTGAAGGGACGTACAAGGTCGAATATATTGCGCACGCTCCTTTGGAGCCGCGCGCTGCGGTTGCGCAATGGACGGATGGCAAGCTGAATGTGTGGATGGGCACGCAGCGGCCGTTCGCGGTCCGCGATGAACTGGCAAACATCTTCCACGTGACGGAAAAAGATGTGCGCGTGATTGTGCCGGACACGGGATCCGCTTACGGCGGAAAGCACACCAGCGATGCGGGATTGGAAGCAGCCCGACTGGCACGAGCCACTTCCGGCAAACCCGTGAAATTGATCTGGACGCGCGAAGAAGAATTCACGTGGGCGTATTTTCGGCCTGCAGGCGTGATCGAAGTGAAAAGCGGGATGACGGCAGACGGCAAAGTGACGGCGTGGGAATTTCACAATTATCATTCCGGAATGTCGGCCATCGAAACGCCGTACGATGTCCCCAACCAGTACACGCAGTATCACCAAGTGCCGTTGGTTTTGCGCAGTGGTTCGTATCGCGGATTAGCGGCAACGGCGAATCACTTTGCTCGCGAGACACACATGGACATCCTGGCGCATGAGGCGCAAATGGATCCGCTGGAGTTCCGACTGAAGAATCTGGCGGAACCGCGCATGAAGGCCGTGCTGGAGACTGCGGCGAAGGCGTTTGGCTGGCCGTGCAAAAAGGCGACGGACGGGCAGGGTTTCGGCGTGGCTTGCGGTAATGAGAAAGGCAGCTACGTGGCGACGTTCGCGGAACTCGCGGTGGATCGGAAAGCCGGGACGGTTCGCGTAGTGAAACTGGTTGAAGCCTTCGAATGTGGCGCGATCGTGAATCCCGACGGCCTGCGCAACCAAGTAGTGGGCGCGATGATTCAAGGGTTGGGCGGCGCGCTGTTTGAAATGATTGAATTTGAAAATGGCAAAATCAAGAATCCACACTTCGCGAGTTATCGACTGCCGCGATTTAAAGATGTACCGGAAATTGAAGCGATTCTGATTGATCGCAAGGATATTCCTTCCGCAGGAGCAGGCGAAACGCCGATCATGGCAATTGCGCCATCGATTGGAAACGCGTTTTTCGATGCGACGAAAGTGCGGCTGACGAACTTGCCGCTGCAGCCGGAGCGGTCACTAAACAGCTAGACCGCGGTTTTGTTCCATACATCACAGCAAAATGTGACGGACATCACGGTACCCGCGTGCCGGTGAGCGTATTCCTTGTGAGAGGTGACATGATGTTTTCTCTTATTAACGATAGTGGCGCGCGCACTGCGCTACGCTTACTAATTTCGGGAACGTTGGCGGCTGCGTTTTTGATGTTTGCGGGGGATGCTTCCGCGCAGGATAAAACGATAAAGAGGGTGCCAATCGGGCAGACGGACGCGAGTTCAGGTAAAGAAATGTTTGCAAGTTATTGCGCGGCATGCCACGGAGCAGATGGCAAAGGCAATGGTCCGGCAGCGAGTTCGTTCAAGGTGCCGCCAGCCGATCTGACGATGCTGGCGAAGAACAATCACGGGGAATTCCCATCGGATCACGTCTGGGCGATCTTACACTTCGGCACGAAAGCAGCGGCGCACGGTTCAAGCGAGATGCCGGTGTGGGGAAATGTGCTGAGCGGCTTGGAACCTACCGATACGATCAAACAGGAACAGCGCATCGCGAATCTGGTCAGCTATCTAAAGTTGCTTCAGGCTAAGTAAATTGGAATAGCGACGCACTCGCTTAGGGCTATTCCGTTCTGGCCGCGTCAGAAAATATGCTTGGTCTGCGCGGCGGCGGGCGCGGGTGTCGGATCCTGCTTGGCGGACGCTTCCACTTTTTGTAACAACTTCTGCAGGTCTGCGCGAGAGAAGTAGCGCCCATTCATCATGACCGCGGCAATTTTCTGAGTATTGCGGATATCGTCGAGCGGGTTGGCGTCGAGCAGAATCATATCCGCGAGCTTGCCCGTTTCGATAGTGCCAAGTTCACTTTCCATCTGAAAGAAGCGAGCAGGATTAAGAGTGGCAGTCTGCAAAGCTTCGAGCGGCGTGAATCCTGCGGCTACGAAGCGCTGCAATTCTTCGTGCAAGCTGAAGCCGGGGAAAATATAGACACCGGGCGGAGTGTCGGTACCAGCGAGGAAAGGCACGCCCGCTTTGTGCAGCATTTGAACCACTTGCAATTCTTTGTCGACAAAATTCTTGCGAGTTTCCAGATCATCGGTGTTGAATTCTTTTTGAACCTCAATTGAAAATTGCTTCCAGGTCTTATCCTTCCAGTATGCCGGGACGTATTTCGCGCGTGGATCTTTGCTGAAATCGGTGACATCGAGAAGATTGCCGCCGCGTTCCCAGACGAGTGTGGGGCATTGCCAGGTCTGACTCTGCGCGAGGGTGGTAGCGAGAACAGAAGCGCGCGCGGGATCGTAGCTGGCGAGGAATTTTGATTCGCTCTTGTCGCCTTTGAGGAATTGATCTTCAAGCGGCGAGCTGCCTTCAAAAATGCCGATGAGATGTTCGAAGCTGTGCATTCCGGCGGCCGACATTTCGCTGGCGCGAACGGAATCGGGAACGTGGCCTTCAAAAGGGATTTCCTGTTTCTTGGCCTCGGCGGCAATGGCGAAGACGGCGTCACGAGGAATGAGCGATTGCAGCTTGATGAAATCGACGCCACGACGTTTCAGGTCGTCGACGGCGCGGGCGCCATCTTCAGGCGTGGTGATGGCGATGGAGTCTGGGAAACGAGGCTTGGGACCATCGAGCATGGGGCCGGAGGTGAGGATGCGTGGGCCGATGAGGCGTCCACCTTCGATTTCGTTGCGCCAGGATTGAATGGTTTCGAGATTGCTGCCCATATCGCGGACGCTGGTGATGCCGTTGGCGACAAAAAGCGGCAAGGAAATCTCCTGGGCGAGGGGAAACCAGTCGCCAAAGGTGAGATGGACATGCATGTCCCACAGACCGGGGATGAGGTAGCCGCCTTTAGCGTTGACGCTGGGAGCGTTGCGTGGATAACGGGTGCCTTTGCCGCCGACGGCGTTGATGCGGTCGCGCTCGATGATGACGATCTGGTCGTGGCGAATCTCGCCGGTG
>DASXBH010000329.1:0-11996 GCA_036491775.1 Candidatus Acidiferrum sp. | reverse complement strand
GACAGGTCGCCGCGGGCCACGGCGGTGGTTACTTCGGCGATGTTGCGAACTTGGCCGGTGAGGTTGCTGGCCATGGAGTTGACAGAGTCAGTGAGATCTTTCCAGGTTCCAGCTACGCCCGGCACGTCGGCCTGACCGCCGAGTTTGCCGTCAGTACCAACTTCGCGGGCAACACGAGTAACTTCCGAAGCGAAGGAGCGAAGCTGATCCACCATGGTGTTCAAGGTGTCTTTCAGCTCGAGAATTTCACCTTTTACATCGACGGTGATTTTTCGGGAGAGGTCGCCGCGCGCGACGGCGGTGGCGAATTCGGAAATATTGCGAACCTGGCCGGTCAAGTTACTGGCCATGAAGTTAACGTTGTCGGTGAGATCTTTCCACGTGCCGGCGACACCGGGCACTTGAGCCTGGCCCCCGAGTTTTCCTTCGGTTCCGACTTCGCGGGCGACACGGGTGACTTCTCCGGCAAAGGCATTGAGTTGGTCCACCATGGTGTTGATGGTGTTCTTGAGTTCGAGAATTTCGCCCTTCACGTCCACGGTGATTTTGCGAGACAGGTCGCCGCGGGCCACGGCGGTGGTTACTTCGGCGATGTTTCGAACTTGAGCCGTGAGGTTACCGGCCATGGAGTTCACGGAGTCGGTCAAATCTTTCCAAGTACCCGC
Organism: Candidatus Acidiferrum sp.; assembly: GCA_036491775.1. Lineage (GTDB taxonomy): Bacteria > Acidobacteriota > Terriglobia > Acidiferrales > UBA7541 > Acidiferrum. Next base: position 11,331 of record DASXBH010000329.1, on the reverse strand, counting down.
GACGCCGGGCACGTTGGCCTGACCGCCGAGGCGGCCCTCGCTACCAACTTCGCGTGCGACGCGGGTCACTTCTCCGGCGAACCGATTCAGCTGGTCCACCATGGTGTTGAGGGTTTCTTTAAGCTGTAGGATTTCGCCGCGGACGTCGACGGTGATTTTGCGTGACAAGTCGCCCTTGGCAATAGCGGTGGCGACCTCGGCGATGTTGCGAACCTGACCGGTCAAGTTGCTGGCCATGAAGTTGACGTTATCGGTCAAGTCTTTCCAGGTTCCGGCGACACCGGGGACTTGCGCCTGGCCACCAAGTTTTCCTTCGGTGCCGACTTCGCGAGCAACGCGGGTGACTTCACCGGCGAAGCCGTTGAGCTGGTCGACCATGGTGTTGATGGTTTCTTTCAGCTCGAGAATTTCGCCCTTCACGTCGACGGTGATTTTGCGAGAGAGGTCGCCGCGTGCGACGGCGGTAGTGACTTCCGCAATGTTGCGGACTTGTGCGGTCAAGTTTCCGGCCATAGCGTTGACGGAGTCGGTGAGATCTTTCCACGTGCCGGCCACGCCGGGCACAACTGCCTGGCCTCCCAGCTTTCCGTCGGTACCTACTTCGCGAGCAACACGCGTAACTTCCGACGCGAAGGAACGTAATTGATCCACCATCGTGTTGATGGCTTCTTTCAGCTGAAGAATTTCGCCGCGGACATCGACGGTAATTTTGCGAGAGAGGTCTCCGCTGGCAACCGCGGTAGCCACCTCGGCCATGTTACGGACTTGGCCGGTGAGGTTGCTCGCCATCAAGTTGACGGAATCCGTTAGATCTTTCCAAGTTCCGGCAACGCCGGGCACATGCGCCTGGCCGCCCAACTTTCCGTCGGTACCAACTTCGCGGGCCACGCGGGTGACTTCTGAGGTAAAGACGCCCAACTGCTGAATCATGGTGTTGACGATGGAAGCGGTGCGGAGGAATTCACCTTCGAGTGGGCGATTGTCCACTTCGAGGCGCACGGTTCGGGTCAAGTTGCCTTGCGCTACAGCGGCAATCGCACGGGTGACTTCCGTGGTCGGTCGCAACAAGTCTTCGGTGAGGGTATTCACCGAGACTTCCATCTCGCCCCACTCGCCGCGCGAGACAGCAAAGCGAACGCGTTCGCGAGTTTTGCCTTCCTTGCCGACAGCCTGGCCTAACCGCTTGAGCTCAACAGCCATATGCTGATTGGCGGCGACGATGTCGTTGAACATATCGGCGATTTTGCCGTTGATGCCGGTCCAGACTACGGGCAGCCTGACGGAAAAGTCACCATCACGGACTTTTTGTAGAGTCTGGAGGATGACTTCGAGAGCGGGTGGCTCGCTAATGGAGATTCCGTTACCACCATGTCGTTTCGACTGTTTTTTTGGCGTTACGGGAGGAGAAACGTTTTCAGTCATCGGCTGCGTCCGCGCGAGCGCGGTCTCTCCCCCCTACAGGGAATGATGGTGAACTGGAAGCTCTTTTCTAGCAGCTAGCCGAGTGAGGAAGCAGTAGGGTCTTTACTGTATTTTGGCGTTACTGATTGGAGCGTTGGCGGCGAACAGTCGGCGCGAGTGCGCACCATCAAAAATGTATTGAAGCTTATCGAGATATCGCTTGATGCCCCATTTCACACTAAGCAACAAGAGTTGGGCGCGTTTGGCTAGCCGCCAGCCGAAAATATTTTTCACCCAAGCGTATTTCCAAGACAAGGCGGGCGGCTGGAGGTCGCCACCATCAAGGTTGCGGGCCAGTTTTTTGGCTTGACTAACAATGTCTGGCTGATCGGGATAGAACGACAGAAAAGAAGTTTGGAGATATCGTCGGCACGCTGCTCGGACTCGTGAACTGTCTTCGAGGGAGCGAATGTATTTAACGTGGAGCTGCATGGAGAGCCAGAACGCTCTGCGTTTTGACACAGAAGTGCCGAGGTGACTGAGACTTTGAAAGGCGAGACCGGGGCCGCGATAGAACACCTTGGAACCAGGCACGAAGCGCACTCCATCACTCGCCAAGAGGACGCGGCAGAAATATTCGCCGTCGTCATCAGCGGTAAGCCTGGTATCCCACGGGCCCGCAGCTTCCGCCAATTCGCGGCTCATTAGCCACGTAGCGGTCTGCATGTACAAATTTTCGCCCATCTTACGGAGAAGCCATTCAACGGGCGAGAGATCCTGCCAAAGCCCGGAGGGAATGAACTCAGCGCGGTAATAGCGATACAAGAACATCGCCCAGCCAGAAGAAAGCAGCAGGCGCTTATTGCCGGATTCGCGCATGGCGGCCATCTGAATCGCAATTTTGTCAGGAGCTAGCAGATCATCGGCATCCAGCCACTGAATAAATTCACCACGGCTGGCCGCGAACGCGCGATTTCTGGCGGCGGAGGCACCCTGATTTTTCTGAACGATGAGACGAACACCTTGAGATTCAAAACGTCGGACGATCGCCACGGTGCGGTCGCGAGAGCCGTCGTCGACGACAATGATTTCTTTGCGAGGCCAACTCTGAGCCAGAGCGGAACGAAGCGTGTCTGCGATCCACGCGGAAGCGTTATGCGCGGGAATGAGAATAGACACAAGTGGCTTCGCGTCTCCAAACGGCCTGGAAGTGTCAACCGGGGTTGGGACGGAGGCGCCAGTTAGAGGAGCGACTTCGATTAGAACGTTAGCGACTGGCCGCAATAGCAGGGTCTCCCGGACAAGGGCCGCAATTCCTAAACACGCGGCCATAATGAAAGATGAGATCACAAGCGAATCCGTTGCGTGAGATGGGAGCCACGTCAGGAGCGGTAATAAAAATAAGAGACACGTCACTGTGACCTCAAGGGGCTGTTACGCTTCGCAATACTTCCGCCAAACAAGCAGAGCCGAGCGTCGAGAATAGTTGTAAAGGACACATCCAAAAGGTTCTATCGGCATGTTCGGGTAAGAGCGTGGCTGCTAACACCTACGCGTAAGCCTTAGGTGGAATCCTTAGTTTGAGTGGGAGGACACCTTAGATTTTTGCCGGCCCGAGATACCTCCAACCGCATGGCGAGGTACATGAATTAGCCGAGGCCCCGCATAGCAGTTTTGCTGGATACTTTCGAAGCAGTGCGGTTCTCTTCCTAGGATCTCAATGCGCTACATGTGTCTGGTGACTGACTACGATGGCACCATCGCTGCGGACAGCCGTGTCTCTGCGGAAACGGTTGCAGCACTTGAATCGTTACGTAAGTCTGGGCGCAGGTTGATTCTCGCGACTGGGCGATTACTGCCGGAATTGCTAGCGGTATTTCCCGAGGCTGAAAAACTATTTGACCGAATCGTGGCGGAAAACGGAGCTGTGTTATATAAGCCGGCGAGTTGCGAAACGAAGGTGCTGTGCGAACCACCGTCGCCGCAATTTGTGGAAGAGCTTCGGAGACGAGAACTTCCTGGGCTGGCGGTGGGACGCGCAATCGTGGCGACCTGGCGGCCGCATGAAGACGCCGTGCTGCAAGTGATTCGCGAACTAGGGCTAGGGCTTCAGGTGATTTTCAACAAGAGCTCGGTGATGATTCTGCCTTCCGGCGTGAACAAAGCTTCCGGGATGATTGCAGCGTTGGAGGAACTGGATCTTTCTCCGCACAACGTGGTGGGTGTTGGAGACGCGGAAAACGATCACACGTTTTTAAGCTTGTGCGAGTGCAGCGTCGCGGTGGCGAATTCCATCTCTTCGCTGATCGAGCGGGCTGATTATGTGACGAAGTGGGATCACGGCGGCGGCGTGGAAGAGCTGGTTTCGATGCTGCTGAAGGATGACCTAGCGTCACTTGAGCCGAAGCTGACTCGACATTGGTTGCTGCTGGGGCATGAAGAATCTGGAGCGGAATATCGAGTACGGCCGTACGACACGCGAGTGGCGGTTGCCGGACCCTCGGGCGGCGGAAAATCGACAACCGTGTCAGCACTGGTGGAGAGATTGCTGGAGGCGAAGTACCAAGTGTGCGTCGTGGATCCTGAGGGTGATTACGATGATCTGGAGCAATTCGTTACGTTGGGTGGACCGGACCGAGTGCCGGCAACATCTGAGATCTTGGAAGTACTGAAGAAGCCGGACAATTCTCTGAGCATCAACTTGTTGGGAATTTCGCTGGGGGACCGGCCTTCATTTTTTCTGGGGCTGCTTCCGGCACTGCAGGAATTGCGGGCGCGGACGGGGCGGCCTCATTGGATCATTATTGATGAGGCGCATCATCTGGTGCCGAAAGAATCGAAGCCTGTGGAATTGGCGATGCCAAAAGAGCCGCCAAACTTGATGTTGGTCACCGTACATCCGGATCACGTATCGCGGGCGCTGCTCGAGGCGGTGAATGGCCTTTTAATTATTGGTCCGGACCCGCAAGCAGTGGTGCATCAGTTCGTGGAAGGATCGGCACGGACGTTGCCTCCGTTTTCTTTGAATGGTAGCGAAAACCGTTCGGGGAAAATTGTGGCGTGGATGCTCGGTGATGCGGATCCGCCGAAAGTTATTACAGTAGCTCCCGCCAAGCTGGAATTGAAACGTCACCGGCGTAAATATGCGGCCGGGGAACTTGGAGAAGATAAGAGTTTTTATTTTCGCGGACCGCAGAACAAGCTGAACTTGCGCGCGCAAAATCTGAATATGTTTATTCAGTTGGCGAAAGGTGTGGATGGCGAGACTTGGGTGTTTCACTTGCAAAGGCATGATTATTCGCATTGGGTGCGAGACGCGATAAAGGATCAGTCGTTGGCCAACGAGTTAAAGGCCATTGAAGAAGATACTTCCGTGACTGCGGAAGAAAGCAAATCGAAGATTGTAAAAATTCTGGAGCAACATTACACCGCACCAGCGTGAAGCCCCATAAGTTGGGATTTTTGGTGTTACAACGAATCCGGTATTGCTGACCTTGTCTTTGAGTTTTACGTTTGCAGTATGGCAAAAACAAGAACAGAGGGGACGAAGAGCAGAAATACTCCTCGCGAGCATGGTTCCAGTCGCTGGGTCAAGAATGTGACGACAGACTCGACGCATCCGCCACAGGGCCTGTTCACGATGAGTGCGAGTACAATTGCCCGCGTGTTGGCTTCGAAAAGAGTTTCGCCGAAAGGACCGACGTCGGGAATGCGGATGCTGACGTATTTCTTGAACCGTGGCGGAAAAGGGTTGAGCGTGACGCGGCGGCGGGAACTGGAAAAAGCCAAAGGGATTTTGTCGAAGCGAATCGAGACTGAGAAGCGAAGGAGGAGCTAAACAGTTCAGTGGAAATCGTGAGATTTTAAGTCGGCGATGGCAGCAAGGAAGGGCTCCACATTCCCCGCCTTCACGGATATCACTCCATCCTGATTCTGTAGTGTTCCAGTGATTAACAAAAAAGAATGATGCACAATGGTGGTGTGCTTTTTTTCGAAGAGGTGCGGGGTAATGATGATATTGGCGATGCCGGTCTCATCTTCCAGGCTAAGAAATACAAATCCTTTGGCGGTGCCGGGGCGTTGGCGAACAATGACGGAGCCGGCGACTTTCACGAACTTCCCATCTGGAAAAGCTGCTAAATGCGATGCAGGTGAGATTCCTTGCTGATTCAATTCTCTCCGATGACGAGCCATTGGGTGAAGTCCTAAGGACAAGCCGGTACCCCGAAAATCGGCATTGAGGCGTTCGTGGTGATTCATGGGAGTGAGAGGCGATGACATAGGAGTCGAGGGAACGGGAAGTTCGAGGTTGCTGTCGATTTCCGTTTCGATTTCAACGGAGACATCGCCTTCCAGAAGTGGGCCAGAGGGGCGGCTGGAACGCTCCACTTGCCACAAGGCGTCGCGACGGTTGAATCCTTTTTTGCCAGAAATGAAATTCAGGGCGCCCACAGCGGCGAGGACGCGCAATTCATCTTTTCGAATTTGCGGGACAGCGTATTTTAAATCATCAATAGAGTTGAACGCACGGGCGCTGCGTTGTTCGATGAGCTGAAGAGCAATTTCCTTACGTAAACCTTTTACATAACGAAGGCCAATGCGCACACAAAAATCCTGTGTACCGGGTTCCATGGTGCAATCCCATCCGGATGTTGTGACATCGATGGGCTTAAAGCGCAATCCGTGACGCTGCGCATCCTTAATTAGGGTGGCAGGCTGATAGAAGCCCATGGGCTGATTGTTCAAAATGGCGGTGGTAAACGCGGGCAGGTAATGGCATTTCATGAAAGCACTGGCATAGGCGATCAGCGCGAAGCTGGCCGCGTGTGATTCGGGAAATCCATATAACGCAAAGGCAGTGATGGAATGCACGATTTTGTCCTGCGTCTCGCCGGTGATTCCATTTGCTTCCATGCCGCGACGCAATTTAATTTCTACTTCCTTCATGCGCGCTTCTGATCGTTTAAATCCAAAGGCACGGCGCAGTTCCTCAGCTTCACCGCCAGAAAATCCGGCGGCAATCATGGCAATACGTAAAAGCTGTTCCTGGAAGAGAGGCACTCCAAGAGTGCGCGAAAGCGTTGATTCGAGCGAGGGGTGAAGACTTTCTGCCGGTTCACGCCCCTGCCGACGCGCTAAATAGGGATGTACCATTTTGCCGACTATTGGTCCGGGACGAATGATGGCCACCTGCACCACAATATCGTAGAAGCATTTTGGCTTGAGGCGTGGCAGGCAAGACATCTGTGCGCGGCTTTCTACCTGGAACATGCCGATAGTGTCGGCACGTTGCAGCGTGGAATACACTTTTTCGTCATTGGCGGGCAGATGGCCGAGATCGATTTCTTCGCGATTGTGGTCGCGGATGAGGCGAATCGTATCTTCCAGTACCGCCATCATGCCCAATCCGAGCAAGTCGATTTTTACGATGCCCATATCGGCACAATCTTCTTTGTCCCATTGCACAACAACGCGACCGGGCATGCTGGCTGGTTCCAGCGGCACGACCGAATCTAATTGGCCTTGGCAGACGACCATACCGCCGGAGTGCTGGCCAAGATGTCGGGGCAAATCCTGGACCTTCTGGCAGAGTTCGAAGAATTTGCGGATGCGGTGCTGCTGTAGATCGAGGCCGGCATCGCGAAATTGCCGGGTCAGCGTATCTTTTGAGTCGGTGTATTCCCACGCGCTGACGAGGCTGGCTAAACGATTCAACGTTTCCGGATCGAAGGAAAGTACCTTGCCAATTTCGCGGGCAGCGGAACGGCCGCGATAGGTAATGACGTTGGCGGTCATGGCCGCGCCCAACTTTCCGTAGCGTTCGTAAACATATTGGATGGCACGTTCGCGCTGATCTCCGCTAGGAAGGTCGAGATCGATGTCGGGCCATTCACCGCGCTGGTCGGATAAAAAACGTTCGAAGAGAAGGTTCATGCCAACGGGATCGACGGCAGTGATGCCCAGGGCGTAACAAACGGCACTGTTGGCAGCGGATCCACGACCTTGCACAAGAATGTTTTTTTCGCGGCAGAAACGAACCATATCCCAAACGATGAGGAAATAGCCGGCGAGATCGAGTTTTTCGACTACGGATAGTTCGTGAAGGATCTGTTGTTCGGCTTTTTCGTTGCCGGTGCCGTAGCGGTGCAACATGCCTTCCAGGGTGCGCGCACGCAGAAAACTGATTTGCGATTCTTTGTTGGGCGTGGGATAGACGGGAAACTGATAGCCAAGATCGCTGAGGGTGAATTTTAAACGAGATGCCAACTCCTCGGTGTTGGCAATAGCTTCGGGCAAATCCGCAAAGAGGGCACACATTTGTGTGGAGGATTTGAGGTAGCGTTCGGAATTGTAAGAGAGCAGGCGACCGGCGTTGGCCAGAACGCGATGATGGCGGATGCAGCAAAATACATCGAGAATTTCGCGGTCGTCGGGAAATGCGTGACAAACACCATTGGTGGCGAGTAGTGGAAGATGCAAGCGGCGAGCCAATTCGATGGCTGCTTGATTGCGACGCTCTTCTTGCAGAGAAAAGTGGCGTTGCAATTCGACATAGACATTTTCTTTGCCGAAGATTGATGAGAGTTCGCGGAGGCATTTTTCACCGTTCTTCACGCCACCGGTTTTTAGTGCGTAAGCCAAAGGACCTTCATCACCTCCGGTTAGGCAGATCAGGCCCTGATTGGCATCGCGCAATTCATCTGCAGCAACTGCGCCCTCCCCCTTTTTGGCACGCATCTTCATGCAGGTGATCAGGCGACAGAGGTTTTGGTAGCCCTGGCGCGACGCGGCTAATAGAGGATAACGGCCGCCGGTGGTGGAAGTGATTTCCACGCCGATGTGAGCGGTCAGTTTGAGTTTTTGAGCGGCTAGATAAAATCGCGGCGAGCCGTAGAGCCCATCGCGGTCCAGCAAGGCGATCGACGGCATATCGTGGATAGCGGCGGCGCGAGTCAGATCTTCGGGCGTGGAGGCGCCTTCCAGAAAACTGAAGGCGGAACGGGCGTGGAGTTCGATATACATCAATCGTAGGCGCCTTGAACGAACCATTTTTTCTGACGCGAATCGAAACAAATTCGATAAAGGCCCTGTGCCGGAGGCGTTTCGTGGAGGAAAGCAAGTTCGAGATCCCACGCATCTTGCTGCCATGGATCGTCTTCCCACCAGTCTCCGGAAGTGCGCCACGGGCCAGACGCATGGATCACATCTCCGGAGCGACCGAGAAAATCGGCATGGATGGGACGAGCACCACGTAATTTTATTTTTGCGAGAACTGGCGGACGATAAGCACGAAAGGCGATTTTCGTTTCTGATTTTGTTTCCAGGATCGGCGACGGAGTAGAAGGAACAGAAAATCGCTGCATGCGGAAAGAGTCGGGACGATGAGAATCCACCAATTGCGGCGAGCCCACGTTGTTTTCACCGACCACGTTGGCGATACGCGCGATGGTGAGTTCCAGTTTCTCGGGATCGGGAACTTCAGGGACGAACAATCCGCCTTGCGTGACACGCGTATGTGCGGGCTCGGCTGTGAGGTGAATTTTCTGGATGGGAGCCTTGGGGAGCGTGGATTGCAGCCGCAAACGCACAAGTTTTAAGAGCAATTTAGAGTCGCGAGATGGCACTGGCAATTCGAGAGTGCACGCATAGGCGCCGGAAAGCTGCCTGGTGCGCACAAATTCAATTGTCGAATCGAAGGCATCCTCAAAAGCCGGTTCCAATTCAAATTGCAGATGGATGGCGCGAATGGCGAGGGACCTGGCTACCAGGCGCACACAGAGTTGATCGAGAAGTCTGCCAAGAAGAAAAGAGAGCGGCTCTAATTCTTCGACGGCATCATCGAGCTCAAGAGATTCCTCGAACGAATGGGCGAGTTCCGCGACGACCAGAGAACGGATGCCTTTTCCCGAAGCGATGGCATGCAAGCGCACACCTTCTTGGCCAACACATTCGGAAAGGGAGATCACGGGGAGAGACGCAAGAGCCTTGCAGGTTTTCACGCCCCAGCGTTCGAAAACTTCGAAGAGTTCCTGGCTCAAGGAAAGCATGGTCACCGGCAAGGTCTCGAGATATTGTGCTTCATGGCCTTGGGGGATAACGGTTGCTCCCGGCAAAGCGCGAGCAACCACGCGTGCGGTTTCTACATTGGCGGAGACGGCGACCTGAACGGTTAATCCCACTTCTGAACATTTCGAGACGATAGTTGTGGCGATATTGTCATAGGAGCCGAGCAGTGTGGTGAGCCCGCTGAGATCGACGAGAACCGTATCAGCGGCGGTATTTTCTACGCGCGGTGAAAACGACCAAGCGACATCCAGCAATGCTGAATGCGCGGCAGCTTCTTGCACTTTTGCGATTGGACGAATTTCCACGCCGGGAAATTGAGTGGCGGCGGCTTTGGTCATACCTACTGTTACTCCTAAAAGAGCAGCGAGATGATTGAGTGCGATAACGCGATAGGTTGGAGGTGGACCGTCGATCAGTACGAGTGGGCGAGTTCCGAGTTCGGGTTCAGAGCGCAAAACGGCTTGCACTGTGAAATTGGGAACGAAAATAGCACCGAACGCCATTGCGGTTGTGAGCGAAGCCCGTGCTGGGAGGGAAGTGGTTCAACCGGGGTTCTGCATCCTTTCTTTTTCGAGTTCAGCGAAGGGGATGACGCGCGCGGGTTCAGCATGACTTTGACCGTGACGCGCGGAGAGCGGAATAGAAGCGGAACCCAGCGCGAAACGGACACGGTCTTTGCTGTCTTCGCATGCAGCTATGGCTCCAGCTCGCTCGTGACGGGGAGAAGAAGATGCGCGTTGCATGCGCGAACGAACGATTTCTGCGGCGCTGGTCCAGCCATCCAACAAACAACTGGGCGTGTGTACAATACGGCTGGCACTCCTGGGGCACTGTAATGACCAGACGGCGCTTTCTTTTTCTAAACGAAGCACCAGCGAGGCACATGTTTTCGCGTTGGACTCTTGCGATAGGACCAACAGGATTGTTGGCGTACTTTCTACCGCGCGGCGTAAACGAAACCAGACGTTCAGCGGGATCTGGCGCACCAGGCGCGCGGGAACATCGCTCAGATCCATGGCAATGAGGCCGAATCCTCCGCCATGCAACAATAAATCCGTGGAGCGAAAAGCTTGCTCGAGACCGCGGCAACGGATCCACAGCAGCCGTTGCAAACTAACTCCGGCCGCTTGCGCGCGGCTGGGATCGAACGCATCCTGGGCATCGACCAGCGCGCATACTTCGGCATTGGTGGTGCGTCCAGCAAGCGCGGAAAGAAGAATGGAAGTTTTGCCAGCGGAAACTGGTCCATAAATTTCCGTAAGGCAGCCGCGTGGCAGACCTCCGGTGTTTTCATCCAGGGCGGATATGCCGACCGGGGCAGTGGGAGTGGGCTCTGGCTCGCGCAGGCGAAATGGAGAAGCAACGCGCCCAGCGAGAGCGGATTCAACTTGGAGGCGTAAAGCGGCAGAAGTAGGACGCATGGGAACCTGAGGCGAGGGGAATTATACTTCGCTTTTTGTTCGCCATTAACATTCTCGCTCCGCTTTTGGCCTTTGTCAACTTTCTGGATTAGGCCAGCATCTACGTGACATGACGACTCGTTCTAAAAAATCTGCTGGCATGGCCGATTTGCCTGTGCTTTCCGGCTCTCTGAAAAAATTGGCTCACGAAGCGGAGCATTGCCGGAACTGCGACCTTTGGCGTAACGCGACGCAAACGGTTTTTGGCGAGGGCGATCCGCACGCGTCGATCATGCTGGTGGGAGAGCAGCCGGGTGATCAGGAAGATTTGCAGGGGGAACCATTTGTGGGGCCTGCAGGAAAATTATTGAGAAACACGTTGGAAGAAGCTGGGATCGATCTGAAGAAGGTATACCTTACAAATGCGGTGAAACATTTTAAATTTGAGACGCGGGGGAAACGC
>DASXBH010000328.1:0-8888 GCA_036491775.1 Candidatus Acidiferrum sp. | reverse complement strand
ACGGCCCGCATTCTTCCCAGCATTTTTCTTCCCTGGCTTCCGCGTGGGTCAATGAAAGCTACCGCGAACAGCTTATTGAACGGTTCTGGTTGGAGTTGCCGCCGCGCGAAAAGTCTACCGTGCTGCGCAGCCCGGACATTTGGTGCGTGCCCATTACGGCGATACGCCAAACCTTGGCTCGCCTGGTGGAAGCTGGCGCCGATGCACCGCGCCGCGAAGCGCGCAACATCGTTTTGAACTACGCCCGGCGCATGGAGCACGTCGACCCGGTGGCACGCCGCACGGTTGCGGCCGGACTCAGCGAGCTAACTCCGCTGCTGGAATCGCTTTGGCCCAATCAACTGCCCGAAGAACTAAGCCGTGGCACGCTGGCCGTTCTGGAGAAAGAGCCTGCGCCCGAAACTAGCGCGATGCTGGCTGGATTCCTGGAAACAGTGGGCCGCGTTTCTGTCAGCCGGGGCGACTTCACTGGTTTCGAAAATATTTTGATTGGCCTCGAAAAGCTTCCCCGCGATGCCGAACACGAACACATGATCGCGTTGAGCCATCGCCTGGTAGCCAATGATCGCTGGATGCTGCTGGTCGATGCGGCGCTCGCCAACCGTGCTTTGGATCCGGCGTTGCCGCGGCTACTGCAGCGTGATCCGGATCGCCTCCTGGATCGCCTGACGCTTTTGCTGACCGACCCGCGTGGTCCCGAAATGCTGCCGGCCATGGCGCGCATTCTCCGCGCGATTGGCGTGCCGGCGTTAACGTTGCTTGAAACGCGCCTGTTCGAAGCGCGCCGCCAGCGCGTCAGCGCCGCCATCAAATTGCTCGCTGCCGCCGATCCAGACCGGTTACTCCGCGGACTGACCCGGGCCATGGCCAGCTGGGAATGGAATTTGCAAGATCTGGCGGTAAGCGAACTGGCGCGTCCCGCGAATTCGCCCTCCGCGCAAAGCACCGCGTTCGTTTTTTCCGCCATCCTCTCTGATGCGCATCCGCTGGTCGTGCCGATGATGATCGACCAGATCGGAATCGGCCAGGAAACTACCGCCGTGCCGACGTTGATGGAGATTGCCGCCGGTGAACACGAAATTCTGCGCGATCAGTTTGTGCGTATCAAAGCCATCGAGGCTTTGGGACGCATGCGCGCCGTCGAGGCGGTCGACCTGCTACGCCAATTGGCAGGAAGACGCGAAGGCCTAACCTTTGTCGAGCCCGCAGGCATGCGCGCCGCCGCGGAAGATGCTTTGGCCATGATGGAAGAAGGCCCTTCCTCTGCACGTGCGCGTGCCGCCTTCGAACCCGCGCCTGCTCCACTCGGCAATTTCGTCATACCGCGCCGCTATGCGCGCATTCCCCTGGAATCGCCGTTGCGCGCGCAAATCGGAAGCCAGCAGCAACATATGAGTTCCGTGCGCGTAAAGACCATCAGCTTGGGTGGAGCCTATCTCGAGTCCTCGAATCGCTTGAATATTGGCGACTCCATTCAACTGGAAATGCGCGCTGGCCTGCGCAAGATTCACTTCACCGCTGTGGTGCGTAATATCGGCAAAGATGGCGGCGGCGTGGAATTTGTCCACATGAAAGATGAAGATCGCGACCGTCTGCGCCGTCTGGTACAGAAGTACCTGCAGATTTAATCCTCCGGAAGCACCGCTCCGTACGCTCCATTTCCCTCCGGCCAACATGTACTCCCGCGAGAAACGCTACACATTTACGTTGCGTTCCACGTAAACTGTTCCCGCTTCATTCATTCATTTCTTTCATAAGGACTGATCTCACATGACGCCGACGTGCTCGGGTTCCGCTCCAGGGAGATTTTCCCGCAGGTTCTTTGTACTCACCTGTCTGGTTTGCAGTTTCGCGTTCCTCGCCTCTCCTTTGCTGGCTCAGGATAGTACCGACGGGACAAAACCCGCGATGGCCGCAGCCGTCTGGGTCGAAAAACTGGATGCCGCCGGAAATACGTTGCAGCGCTCTTCCGGATTTGTAGTGAAAGATGCTCGCGTCGCAACTTCGTTCCGCTCCATCGATGGCGCTACTTCTCTGAAGCTCATTTTTGCGGATGGCAAGGAATTCCGCACCAGCAAGGTAGCCGGTTTCAACCGCTACCAGGACTGGGCCCTGATTCCCATCGACGACAAGTCTTCTCCCGCGCTTCAGGTTCTATCCAGTAAAACTTGGAAAACCGGCGCTCATGTTTCCTGGCTGGATGTAAAACCAGACGGCACCCGCGCCTTCGTGGAAGGTGAAATCGCCAGTCTGCAGAGCACTCCTCCCTGGGGCGATCGCATTACCATCTCCGGTAAGTTTAGTTATGCGGCGCTAGGTGGACCGCTCCTTGACACGCAGGGACGTGTAATCGGCGTGCTGGGCGGCGCGCTCCCCGACGCTTTCGTTCGAATCGCCGATCTTTCTGCGCCCGCCACCGATCCGGATGACGTATACCAAGGAGTTCCAGGCACCGCCGTCCCAGGAAATCTGATTCCTCAGACTCTGCTGGCCCTACCACGGGAGCTGAAAATTTTGTGGGATAACGGCGATATGACCGTGCCCCGCACGAATTCCAAATACGTGGCCTCCGGCATGATGTCCGTCGGTTCGAAAGAGTCAAAGAAAAAAGCAGGCGAACATGTAGCCAAGGTTGATTTCAAAAAGAGCGACGCCTCAGCCATTGTCGTTCTCTCCTTCGACAAGTCCGAAGCCGTCAAAACCACGGCGCAAATTAAGCTCTACGACTTCGAGAATCACCCGGTAGCCGCTGGTGAAGTCGAAAAAATCTCCATAAAGAAAGGTTCGGGCGCCGAACAGAATTGGGACGTTCCAGTTGCCCAGTTGCCTGCTGGAATCTACCGCGTGGATATTTTGGTTGGAGATGGTGTGGCTTGGCGGCAATATTTCCGCATTGCCGATTAAGAAAGCGTGCTGCTGGCAACACCGAAGCATCTCGGCCAGTCATTACCGGTTGGGCACTCACCGCGTCAACAACCAAACACTTGTTTGCCAAGAAGAATACAGTTGCAAAGGCTGGTGCATTACAGTACAAGCCAATTAATTAATTCGGTGCGGGTGTGTTTCGGGACGGGCGGCAACAACCGCCACCGCTAGGGGTAGCGGCAAGCTTCAAGATTCACAAGGAGGCAGGGTATGCAACGCAGGCAATCGTTGTTTGCGTTTGTCATGGTATGCGCAGTGATTCTCGCGTCGGCAGGTCTGGCGCTCGCACAAAACACCGCTACACTTTCAGGATTTGTTACCGATCCACAAGGCTTGGCCGTGCGCGGCGCCAAGGTTACGCTCAGCAGCACCACCACCAGCGCGGAACGCACCGCGCTCGCCGATGATTCCGGCCATTTCATATTAGTCGGGCTGGTTCCTGGCACCTATAAAATGCGCGTTGAGGGCGGCACCAGCTTCGCGCCTTATGAGAATCCGTCCGTACAAGTCCGGGTGGGAGAAGAAGCCACCGTAAACGTGAGACTCGAACTGGGCACGCAGACTCAGACCGTCACGGTGACTACGGAAAGCGCGCCAATCGAAACCACCCGCTCGGAAAGTTCCCAGACCGTTGACCAGCGGCAGATCGAGAACCTTCCCATCAACGGCCGCAATTACATCAATTTCACGCTCATCAATTCACAGACCACGCGTGACGTCTCGCCCACCATCGGCCCCGCACCCAACAGCGGCTTGAACATCAGTGGCGCGCGTGCTCGCTCCAACATGGTGACCGTCGATGGGGCCGATGCCGTTGACAATTCCGTGAATGGCATTCGCTCCACCGTGTCGCAAGAAGCGGTGCAGGAATTCCAAATGATCTTGAGCAATTACAATGCGGAATACGGCCGCGCCACCGGCGGCGTCGTCAACATCGTCACCAAGAGCGGCACCAACGATTTCCACGGCGACGTGTTTGGCTACCTCCGCAACAAGGCTTTTCAAGCGCGCAATCCCTTTTCTGGCGACGTCGATCCAACCACTGGCAATCTTGTCGACACCAAACAGGCCTACACCCGCGTACAAACAGGAACCGCTTTTGGTGGCGCGCTGAAAAAGGACAAGACCTTTTACTTCTTCTCGTACGAATATACCCAACGCGAAGAGACCGGTTTCTCTAGCATCGGTGAGAACAATTTCGGCATGATCCCGGTTCCGGTTCCGCTGCCCACCGGCCCGTTGACCGTAGAGATGACGCCATCGCAAGCCAGCACCTTCAATAGCCTGCTGACCTCTGGCGTGCCTGCCTATCAAAACCTCGGTGTTCAATATGGATTGCTGCTCGGTTCCGCATCCAGTGTCGCCCTGAATCGACTCGACTACGGTGCTGTCTCCGCCGGCCTAACCGGTGGTTTCGTGAATCCTGGCCCGGGAGCACAATTCCCGGTGCCAGTTGCTTGCCCACCGGGACAAACCGTGAATTTGCTGACTTGCTCGGGCATTGGTGAGGGCGTGGCTCCACTCCCGGCTTCCTACGTCGGCCTCAATGCCCTTCGCGGCAATTTCCCCGTGATGGAAAAGACCAGCTTGTGGTCCGCGCGTCTCGATCAGCGCTGGAATAATCACAACACTTCGTTTTTGCGCGTCGGCGTTTCACCTTCCGAAGTTACCGGCATTGAGTCTACTTCGCAGAACCAGGTCTTCGGCCAGAACGCCGGCTCGCGCACTGGCGAGCAGCACTACCGCGACTTCAACACTACTTTCCAACATGACTCCATTTTGAGCGACACCACCTTCAACGAGTTCCGCTTCCAATTTGCCCGGCGCGGCTTGCATTTTGGCTATTCGCCACTGCCTGGTGGCAGCCAGATTGGCGTCAACATTCCTGGCTACGCGTACTTTGGTCGCGAACCTTACTCGACTGTCGATCGCATCGAACGTCGTTACGAATTTACCGACAATATTTCCTGGACCTTGGGCCGTCACACCTTCAAGTTCGGTGGAGACTTCAACCTCATCCAGTTGCGCTCCGCCAAGCAACAGATCTTCCAACTGGATTTCGGTGGCGACGTAAATTTCGGTGGGCTCCCGGTCTCGGCTTTCGGTCTTCCCAATTCCGTTACCCTGCCCAGCGGCGCTACCCTGGCCATTCCCGGTACCACCGGATTGCAGTCTTACGGCTTGGGAATCCCCCAAACATACATTCAGGGCATCGGCACCTCGAACCAACCCTTCGACAACATTCCGGTCGGCTTCTTCGCGCAAGATACCTGGCGCCTTACCCACAAGTTGACGCTGAATTACGGCGTTCGCTACGACGTAGAAATCACGCCGCTGTTCGCGCCCGCTACTTCCATTAACGCCGCTGCGGAAAAGGCGCTGGGCGTTACGGAAGGCATTCCGCGCGACTACAACAACGTCGCTCCGCGCATTGGCATCGCGTGGGATCCCAAAGGCGACGGCAAGACCGTGGTCCGCGCGGGTTACGGCTTGTTCTACGATCATCCGTTGCTGGCCGTTGCGTTCAACTCCGTCACCGCGGATGGTGGCCGCTCGGTGCAACTGCTCTCTCCCGGGGGAGCGCCCTCGGCTTGTGGACTGGTCACGCCCGTTTGCGGCGGTAATCTCGATACGCCAAATAACCTGAACGGCTCCTCGATTTTTCAAGGCGTGTTGAACGCCTCGTCGCTGCCCAGCTCGCTTCCCAGCATGTTTTACTTGCCCAATCAGCAGCGCTTCGATCCTTTGCAGCCCACCTCGCTCTTTGCCAATCAGAATTATCTGACGGCAGGTTTCCCGCTGCCGATTCTTCCCTTCACACTCCCAGTCGCCCGCAATTTCGTTTTTGGCTACGCAAACCAAGCCAACCTGACCGTCGAGCGCGTCATTGGCGGCACCTGGAAAATCAGCGCCGGCTATCAGTGGACTCGCGGCTTGCACCTGAATCGTCCCGTAGACATTAACTCGACGGATCCAGTCCTGCTGACCAACAACCTGCAATTTGCCGATGCCGCTGGACTCGGCTTCACCAGTCCGCTGACCGTTGCGGTCCCAACTTCCAACGTTGCTCCGACAGCATCGACTTGCGGCCTCAATGTCACCAGCCTCGCTCCGGGGGCACTCGGCGCACTCTTCGGCTGTCCTGGCCCACTCGCAGCCTTGAACGGAAAGTTCGTCGGCACGCCGGCCTTCTTCAATTATTTCCGGCCATCTGGCCCCAACCCTTCGTTCGCCGGACTCGTTCCCGGCGGCTACGGCACGCAAGTTGCCCTGGCGCACGCAGCGGGATATCCCGTTGGTTTCGGCGCGCCGGTGCCTTTCAACAGCGTCGACACCCAGCAATCCAGCGGCAGTTCCTCGTACAACGCGCTCACCATCAATGTGACCAAACAATTCTCCAAACATTTCCAGATGCTTTCCAGTTACACCTGGTCGCACTCCATCGACGACTCTACCGACCTCCAATCCACGTTGGAGCCCGCCGACAGCCGTTTCCCCTTCTACGAGAAGGCCAATTCCGACAATGATCAGCGCCATCGCTGGGTGACCAGCGGCGTGCTGCAAAGCTCTCCGCACACGTCGGGCATGGGCTTCTTCCAGAGTTTCATGAGCAATTTCACCTTGGCACCACTGGTTGAAGTTTCCTCCGGGCGCCCCTACAACGTCATCACCGGCGAAGACACGCGACTCGATTTGAGCGCCTCCGAGATTCGCCCCTCGATTGGCGGCCCCACGACGTCGCCCTTCATCCCCGGCTACACCTTTAGCCTGGCCACTACCTGCCAGACCAACAGCGGCGCGCCATTTACCGTCGCGGGAATCACTCCTCCGTTGGGTTGCATCGGGAATCTCGGCCGCAACAAATTCGTTATGCCGATGTTTTTTCAGTTCGATCTTCGCGTTTCCAAGGGCATAAACCTTGGCGAACGTTTCCGCCTCGACCTGATTGCCGACATTTTCAACCTGTTCAACCACACCAACATTTCCGCCGTAAACCAGTTGTGCGATCCTTCGGCGGGAACAACTTGTTTCGCCGGGCAGCCTTCGGCGGCTTACGACGCACGGCAGACTCAGTTTGCCCTGCGGCTCAGTTGGTAATTTCGGAACAGCATTTTTCGCAATGCGATAAGGCCCCGGAAGCTCGGGGCCTTATTCATTTTGTACGGGAAATCGTTCGGTGCGCGCTCTTCTAAACGCCAAGCAGTCTTGCGTATTCCTCAATTGCATCGGCTCGCAGACAACATTTTTCCCGGCGTTGCGGTAAAGTGGAAGTTCCTGTTTCCCGTAACGATTCCCGGAGAATGAATGAGCATCTTAGGAATAGCAGCGGCCATCTTTGCAATTGTGCTGATTGGTTTAGTGGTTTGGGTCCTGGTCCAAAATACCCAAGATCAAAAAAAGAATGAGCAACTTGAGTCGCAGATGAACGAACTGCGCCGCGACCTGCTTGGCCTTTCAACCTCGCAAACGCAAAGCTCCACCAAAATGGAAACAATTGCCGGCACCGTTGCTGAGCGCCTCGAAGCGGTTACCCAAGCTCTGCAGAGTGGCATAAAGGATTCCGCGCAAACTACTTCCCAGATCACCTCGCAAGCACAAGTCGCCATGGCCACCGAACTCAAAAACACTCGCGACCAGATTAGCCAGGTGCAGAAACAGCTTGGCGAAGTGCAACAAGCCGGACAGCAAATGCATGAAACCGCGGAAAAGCTTCAGAACATCCTGGGCGGTACAAAATCTCGCGGCTCGTTTGGAGAAGTAGCTCTGGAACGACTGCTGGAAGATTGCCTTCCGCCTTCGCAGTACGAAATGCAAAGCCGCTTTCGCAGCGGCGAAACTGCGGATGCGGTCTTGAAGCTTCGCGACGGCAAAAAAATGGCGATCGATTCGAAGTTTCCTCTCGACGCTTACTTGCGCCTGACCAGCGACGGGGAAGAGGCGCGCAGAGCCTTCGTTACCGCAGTTAAGGGGCATGCGGATTCCATTGCGAAAAAGTACATCGTGCCCGAAGAAGGCACCCTCGATGTCGCCTTGATGTTCGTGCCCAGCGAGACCGTCTACTACGAACTACTGATGAGCAATGACGCGAAAGGGCAAGCGCTTGACGCCTACTGCCGCGAGCGCCGCATCATGGCAGTTTCCCCAAACACGCTTTACGCACACCTTTCGGTGATCGCCATGGGCTTGCGCGGGATGCAGATTGAAGAAAACGCCAAACGCTTGTCCGAGAATCTTACCGGCATGCGCAAACAGATGGACACGTTTTGCGAATATTTTGAAAAAGTGGGCGTGCACCTGAAAAATGCCCAGCAAAGCTTCACTGAAGCAGACAAACGCTTCTCTAAAGTTTCAAACAGTCTTGATAACTTGGTGAGCACTAGCGAGCCAGCGCAGCCCGCGATCGAGGATGTCCAGGGAATTCTGCCGCTCCCCCCAGCCGCCGCTTCCAAGAGGTCGGCGTAAAGACGCTCCCGGGTTTGCGCCGAGGCGCAATCAACAGCGATAAGCGATTGCAGATTGATTAAGCCCGCGGTGCGCTCAACGGCGCAATCAACCTGATCGAAATCACGAAGTTCCCGCGCTTTTTCCCCACCAGCTCGAACTGTGCCACATTATCCGTCCCGCCGCTGGAAGCCACTCGCACCGTCTCGCCACCGGTTAGGTCCGCCACGTCCGTCGCCAGATTCCGCGCCTCCAGGGTAACTTTCGTCGTAGTCCCCTTCACACGAACCACCACCGTTCGATGTTCCCCCGGCGCCAGCGGCGCACTACTCGCTTCCAACTCCAACGACAAAAACACCACCGTGAACGACCCAGCCGCATGCTCGCCACAACTCACTTGCACCTGCGCGGGCCCGGGATTGAGATCAACTGGCGGCAGAATCGCCAGATGCGCCGGCGAAGAAGCCAACACCAGTGCCGCCGAATTCCCAATCGTCACCCGATTGGCGTCTGCATCGCCG
>DASXBH010000327.1:0-7684 GCA_036491775.1 Candidatus Acidiferrum sp. | reverse complement strand
TCGGACGCCTGCACCCAACGTCCCTCCGAGAAGTGAGTTGGCACAACCTCGTAGGTGTATTCGACCTCACCATCAGCCGGAATCTTTACCGCCTCGGGCATCTTCAATTCCAAATCTGGCGCGGGAATTGTCCACCGGTCGGCCCAGCTGCGAGCGAGTGACCCACTGTTTGGATCCCCGGCTGGAGCTCCGCTCTGGACCCAGTCCGCAAAGAGTGCAATCTCGGCTTCGCTCAGCGACGGATCATCCGAGAATTTACCTACTTTCCTGTCCGCGAACCATGGCGGCATCACTCGGGTCTGGGTTGCCACACGAATCTGCTCGGCATACTTGCGCGTTTCCTCGTATCGTTCGAAAGCCATGGGTGCGATCCCGGCGGTTCGATGACATACCTGACAGTGCGCCTGGAGCACTGGCAACACATCGCGGTAAAAGGTGGGCGCTGCGCGGCGCGCCTGGGTCTTTGCCGTTGTAGAAGCCTCATTGGCGGCTAGGAGCCCAGCCGTTTCGCCAAGGGCGGCGACCAGCAGCAGTGCTATTTCCGGCAATCTCGCGACCCTTCTCAATCCACCGCCCTCGCCTATCCTTTAACCGAAATTCCCAGTACACTTTTTCGCCAGCAAACGAAAGCGGCGTACGAGCCGTCTATACAAAAGCATTTCACAGGACGATCCATGCCCAAAACTAGCCCGATCCGGTTTTTCGCCGTTACCCTCAGCCTGCTCTGCTCGCTTTCGGTTGGCGCGCAATCACCATCGAACTCAAGCGCAACTCTCGAAGCCCGCCGCAAAGCACTCGACGCGCTGCTCGCCGAGCAGTGGGAATATAAGATGCGCACCAGCCCACTTTACGCTTCAATCCTCGGCGACAAGCGATGGAACGATAAGATCGACGACTTCTCCCAGGAAGCCATCGACAAAGACCTTGTAGAAACGCAGAAGTTCCTCACGCGTTTCGAAGCTATCGATACTACCGGTTTTCCTGATCAGGAAGCCTTGAACAAAGGTCTGATGATCCGCGACCTGAAAGACCAGCTTGAGGGCGCGCGCTTCAAGCCTTGGGAAATGCCGGTCGACCAGAACTCCGGCATACACATCGATCTCCCCCAACTGGTCAGCGTACTATCTTTTCAAACAGTAAAGGACTACGACGATTACATTGCTCGCCTGAACCAGGTTCCTCGCGCCTTCGACGAAACCATGGTGCAAATGCGTAAGGGCATGGCGGAAAATCGCATGCCGCCGCGCTTTCTGCTGGAAAAGGTGGTAGATCAGGCCAATGGCATTGCGACGCAAGCGCCAGACAAATCACCGTTTGCGCAGCCTTTTGCAAATTTTCCTAAGGAGTTTTCTGCTGCCGACCAGAAACGGCTTCGGGACGGTGGGCTCGCTGCCATTCGTGACTCCGTAAATCCCGCTTATGCTCGCTTTACCAAGTTTGTTCGGGAGGATTACGCGCCGAAGGGCCGCACTGAGGTTGGCGTATGGTCGCTACCGGACGGTGATGCCTACTACGCCTATCGCGTGAAGGAGAGCACCACTACTTCGCTTACGCCGGAGGAAATCCATCAGCTGGGTCTGGGACAGGTAAAGGAAATCGAAGCTCGCATGTTGGGCGTCGCTCAGCAACTCGGCTTTAAGGATGTAAAATCCCTGGACGCATCCATTCAGAAAGATACCAAGCTGCACGGCCAATCGCGCCAGCAAATTCTGGATTTGTATCGCAAATATATTGACCAGATGTATGCAAAGCTGCCGGATCTTTTCGGGAAGCTGCCAAAGGCCAAAGTACAAGTGATGCCCGTTGAAGAATTTCGAGAGAAAGAAGCGTCTGCCGCCTCCTATGTAGATGGCACGCCGGATGGTTCGCGGCCGGGGCATGTGATGGTCAACACCGGAGATTTCCAGAATCGTTTGCTACTGGACGTTGAAACCACCGCGTACCACGAAGGCGTTCCCGGGCATCACCTGCAGATCACCATCGCGCAGGAGATGCCGGACCTGCCGCCGTTTCGTCAGCACGAGTATTACACGGCGTATACCGAAGGATGGGCGCTGTACTCTGAGCGACTAGGTAAAGAAGTTGGGTTTTTCCAGGATCCCTACAGCTATTACGGGCACCTGCAAGACGATATGCTGCGTGCTATTCGTCTGGTTGTCGATACCGGGCTACACTACAAACACTGGTCGCGACAACAGGTTGTCGACTTTTTTCACGAACACTCAGCGCAGGATGAACCAAACGTTCAATCGGAAACCGATCGCTATATCGCCTGGCCAGGCCAGGCGTTGGGCTACAAAATCGGCCAGTTGCAGATCTTAAAGCTTCGCCAATACGCAAAAGACCAACTCGGCGATAAATTCAGCATCCGCGATTTTCACGATCAGATTATCGATTCGGGCGCGTTGCCAATGGACGTACTTGAGACCCGCATTCACTCTTGGGTCGCCTCTAGTAAGGGGAGTGCGACAGGGAAGTAGCGGCGATTTCGGTCGTTTTTAGGAGGCCTATTGTGTGGCTTCTAAATGCCGCGGCCAAGTTTCGTTCAACTGCGATGTGGTATTCCATCCGCTGACCCGCTTGCTTCGGTAAATTTCCAGGGAGCCTTGTTCCTCAACTGGCTCTGCAATTTCAGCCAGCCATGCATCCATATAAGGAACGTTGCAGGCCCAGACGTAGTCATAGCTTTTGCCGATGGCCTCGATGTTATATTTGCCGTCGATTAGTTTTTCTCCGTATTGGTCGTCATCTGCATACATGGGCACTTTCAGCCCTAATGGTTGCACGCCGTTCTGGTGGAAGAGGCTCGGACTAATCCATCCGCGATCAATCACTCCGTAGGCCCAAAAATGAAGATCCGTGCTATCCACCCACGCTCCATCGCCCTTAGCCGTATAGGCTAGCACCAGCGACCTGGCGGGAATGGCTTGGAATGTGTTCGCAATATTGGTGAGGCGGGTCTGGGCGGATAGGAAGTGCTCGCCGACTTGTGCCGTATGTAGAAGAAATATGAGGCTGGCCATGGCTACCAGCCAATTTCGAGGTCCGTTGAAAGACGGAATCGCAAGCGCAAACAGGAACGCAAATATACAGAAGCGCGTGTTCACGAAGCCGAGATCACCATATCGGTCCGGCACAATCCAATGCACCGCGAGGATTACCAAACAGACCGCGATCCATGGAGCATGAATCTTCAGCTTTTCGCGACGCGCGAAGAAGTACACTGCGGTGACCGCCAACCCCAGGAGGACCACCGCTTCGACCGCGCGCGAGTAGCCCTGAAAGGGTGTCAGCATGGTTCGAAACTTTTGATTGAAAGCCCAAGCCTGATAGTCGAGGCCACGGCTGGCCCATCCATGAAGTTTCCCATACAAAAAGAAAGCGCCGCCGGGCACAAATAAAAGTTCGGCCCAAAGCAACTGCCGACTGAGTCCCGAGGTGGCCAGGGTGTAGATCGTCAGCGCAACTCCGGCAATCGCGAATCCTCCCAGATGCGTCAGGAAGAGTAGGGTGGTCAGCACCAACGCCAGAAGCCAAGTGCCGGGTTTCCCGGTGCGCACAAAATCTAACCAGACGCCAACCACTACGAAACACAACGCAATGCTGAGTTCGAAGCTCATAAAGCCCATTAGCATGTTGGGGTTGTACGCGACTACGAAGGCCCACAGCGCCAAATATTCATTTCCCGGATTCGCGCGGCGCAAAAAAAACAGCGTAGCCCAAGGTAATCCGAGCACGCAAAGCGTCAACATCAGTTTTCCCGCTGCATAAATCCCCAGTGCGTATTGAAACAACTGAATCAGGAAGTCTGCAAGAAAATAGGGGTTTGGTCCCCAGTCTGGAGCAAACCAATTTCCAAAATTGTAATTTGGATCGTGCAGGTGGTGCAGCACAAAGGCACGGGCCAAATGGTTTGGGTAGTCCACCATGGGCGGATACTTCACCATCCAGATCGGCACCGCGGCTACCACGGAAAATAAAATGAAGAGCGCGGTCAGGCCGCGACCTGACGCGAAAGTGCGCCAGTCTATACTTCTAGCGTTTGATCCCGATGCCGCTTCCGAGTTGTGCATGCCTGACAGTGCGGGAGGACGACGGACTTCACAACCCGGCAAATCATCCACACGCTATCGCTGAAATCACTTAAGGTCATGTAGGGGGCTGGCCTGACTGCCGTGATTGTGCCGACATCCCGGGCGTTTCCCGGAATGTGTAGCGCAGAATTAACCCATCGTGCTTCAACTACTTCGACAGGTCTTGTCAATCATTTGAGACTACCGCTCGCAATCCGGTATAATGTGGAGTTTGCTTTCAAACCAGGAGAAACCTGTAATGCCAGGTGCATTCGAAAACCAGAAAACCGGCGTCCGGATCCTTTTCGGCGTCATTATTGGCATGCTCGCGCTGAGCATGCTCCTCTATCTCGTGCCCCAAGGCACTCCCACTGGTGAGGCCTCGACGGACACGGTCGCCAAGATTGGTGACCAGAGCGTCACGCTGGGCGACATCAACCAGCAACTGAACGAAATCCGTCAACGGAACCAGATTCCTCAAGCGCTGGAAGGGCTGTACGCAAACCAGATCCTTAAGCAACTCGTGTTCGCGAAGGAAGTTGAACTGGAAGCCAAGCGTCTGGGCATCACCGTCAGCGACAAAGAGCGCGCCGACCGGATTCGCCAGTATCTGCCGACCGCTTTCAACGGCGATAGTTTTGTGGGCATGGATGCATACACTCGAGAAGTCCGTCAACGTTTCCAGATGACCGTGCCGGCGTTCGAAGAGATTGTGCGCAGTGGCTTGGTCGAAGAGAAATTCCGCAAACTGCTCACGGACGGCATCAGCGTGACACCCGCGGAAATCCAAGATGAATTTCGCCTGCAGAACGAGAAAGTAAAGCTGGACTACGTGCTGATCAAGCCGGAAGACCTGGCGGCCAAAATCAGTCCCGACGAAAACGAAATCGCGACGTACTTCGACGCCAACAAGTCCAAGTTTCAGATTCCCGAGAAACGGTCGGTGCGTTACGCGCTGGTGGACCTCAACAAACTCCGGCAGTCTGCACAAGTTTCAGACGATGAATTGAAGACCATCTACCAGAAAAATATTCAGGACTACCAGGTGCCCAATCGCGTCCACCCCGAACACATCCTGCTGATGACCGTCGGCAAGACCGACGCTGAAGTCGCTGAAATCAAAAAGAAGGCGGAAGACATCCTCGCGCAGGCCAAGAAGAAGGGCGCGAACTTCGAAGACCTTGCCAAGAAGTACTCGGAGGATCCCGGTTCGAAGGCCAAGGGCGGCGACCTAGGTTGGATCGTGCAAGGGCAAACCGTTCCCGAGTTCGAAAAGGCCGCGTTCAGCCTGCCCAAGGGCGACATTTCGGACTTGATCCGCACCCAATACGGCTTTCACATCATCAAGGTGCTGGACAAAGAAACCGCTCACACCAAGCCATTTGACGAAGTGAAGGATTCCATCCGTACACCCTTGCTGCTACAAAAGGCAGACCAGGAAGCTGCGGATACCGCCGACAAGCTCTCTGCCGACATTCGCCAGTCGAATAAGCTCACTCTCGACGAGCTGGCTCAGAAATATCATCTCTCGACCGGTGAGACGCGTCCTGTGGCCGCAACCGAGCCTCTCTTGGAACTGGGCAACTCCCAACAAGCCAAAGATGAGATTTTCCATCTGCGTCCAGCTGAACTGAGCCTTCCGATTCACACGGACCGCGGGTACGTCGTTCTCGCACTCAAGGACACCGTACCGGCGCACCAAGCTTCCCTGCAAGAGGTGCGCGACAAGGTCATCG
Source organism: Candidatus Acidiferrum sp. (assembly GCA_036491775.1). Taxonomy (GTDB): domain Bacteria; phylum Acidobacteriota; class Terriglobia; order Acidiferrales; family UBA7541; genus Acidiferrum. The sequence goes on along the minus strand of DASXBH010000327.1, from coordinate 1,875 downwards.
ACGCGCTGAAGCAACAGAAATCCACGCAACTGGCTCAGGCCAAGGCTGAAGAACTCGAAAAGCGGGTCAAAGGTGGCGAGAAATTCAACTCTGCCGCCAAGGCACTCGGTCTTGATCCCAAAACTTCCGATGCTTTTGCTCGCAGCGGTACCGCAGCAGGTTTGGGCAGCGGTAAGCAGCTCTCAGCCGCGTTTGGACTAAAGGTAGGCGACGTAGGGGCTCCCGTAGCCATCGGGCAGAACTGGACGGTCTACCAGGTTGCGGAGAAGACCGAGCCGAATCCCGACGATTTCCAGAAACAGCAGAAGACACTGACCGATAATTTGTTGCAACAGAAGCGCGCTTTGGCCTTCGACGCCTTTCGCAGTGCTCTTGAGGAGCGCTTGAAGAAGGACGGCACGTTGAAGCTCTATCCTGAAAAGCTGCGCGGCTTCGGAAGTCTTGGCTGAAGCTAACTATAAGTAAACAAGCTATTTAAAATTATACCCTACCCCTATTGCCTTGAAGGTCCCCGCCCGCTAGCCTATTTACATAGCGGAACTCCTTTACGGTGGGTCTTCTCAACCAATAAGGCATCTCCGTTATTCCTTCGGTTTCCAAAATTCTCTTTTAAGGGCGTTCTATGGGTAAGATCATCGCGGGTCGTTCTTCCACTGTTCGCAACGACTATCGTTGCAGCATCGAAAAGAATCAAGGCGGCAAGTATTGCGTGCGGATTCGCGTTCAATACCCGCGTCACGCTTGGAATCTGGCGGTTTTCTTTCTGGCTTCATCCTTCGACCGTTCCATGAAGAAGCTTCAGACCGCGCTGCATTTCCTCCAGCGAAATGAGGAAAAGCTTTGGTTCTGGGGTGTGGATCGGGCGGAGGATCTGGGTTTCTCGGCCGAATTCTTGAAAGAGGCTGGGTTGCTGTTGGATCGCCGGGCAGAGTTCCCGCGCAAAGCCGCAAACTTGTCACTGGAGCCTGAGCGCGACGTTCCGGCTTTCGTGCTGGGGCCAGTTCGCAGGGGATTGGCAGAATCTGTCGAGTCCGCCCGGTCCGCAGTCGCAGCCGACTGATAGTCCGTCCTCTTCAACTTCAAATACCTCGAAGGCGACATTGCGTCATCCGGCACAGACGCTCCTCCGATCCGAACTCCGTCCCGGTTCCGGTGGGCCCTCACGCCCGGTAGAAACATTTCTCCGTCGACTTCCGTCATATTACACGTCACAGACTCAGACCTCCGTTCCCGCTATGGTGGGAGTTTGCTAAGAGCATTTATTGGAGGGCTTATGAAAATCCATTCCACGTGGTGGGCGGCCGCCGTTTTGCTGGTCCTAGGTGGTTTCCTCTTCAGCTATAGGGCCAGCGGGCAAGTTATGTCGCGCGGCGGTTCGCCCACTCCGCCGGATAATAGCAAGCTCGGTTCTAATCCTTCTCCCTTGACGGTTGATAACACTGCGGCGGTCCGTGATTCCAAAGAAGCGTCAGAGTATAAGGCGTTTATGTCTATCCCTGCCGATCAATCCGCCAAGAAGATCAAGTCAGGTGAAAACTTTCTGAAGAAATATCCGGATAGCCAGCTTCGCCCTCAGGTGTATTCGCAGTTGACGGTTCTCTATATCCAGGCTGGCGATGCTGATAAAGGGTTTGCGGCTGGCTCGAGCGCTGTTCACCTCAATCCCAAAGATGTGCGCACCATGGGGATCCTGAGTCAGACTATGGCGCGGAGTGTCACTCCCACCACGACGGACGCCGCGCAGAGGTTGGATCAAGCCGAAAAGTACGGTAAAGAGGCTCTGGCCGTTGCGCCGACCTTAACCAAACCTGAGGGCGTGGCCGACGACGTCTTTAGCAATGCGAGAAATGAGGCGCTGGCCATGGCCCACAGCGG
>DASXBH010000326.1:0-6847 GCA_036491775.1 Candidatus Acidiferrum sp. | reverse complement strand
GGTGGAAGCAGCGCCGCGTGCGCGAATACAATCGCCACCGGCGTAGATACCGGGCAAGCTGGTTTCGTATTCTGCGCTTACTTGAATGAATCCTTTTTCGGTTTTCAGTTGTAGCTGCGCGGCGAGCGAAGGCTTGTGTTGACCAATGGCACGCACCACCTGATCTGCGGGAAGGAGGAATTCAGAACCAGGAACGGGGCGCGGCGCGCGGCGTCCGGTGGCATCGGAGCCGCCGAGTTCCATACGCACGCATTCCAAGGATTCCACGGTGCCATTCCTGGCATGCACGCGAACCGGCTGGGTTAGAAAAGAAAAGCCCACACCTTCGCGTTTGATGAATTCATATTCGTGGGCGTAGGCGGTCATTTCGTTTTCGGTGCGACGATAGACCATGGTGACTTGACCGCCGCCAAGGCGTTTGGCGATGGTGGCGCAATCGATGGCGGTGTTGCCCGCGCCGATGACCACCACGTTGCTGCCAATCACCAATTTTGCCGTGGCCATCTTGCTTTGCTCGATGTATTCCAGGCCATCGATGATCAGCTCCTCGCCGGGAATTCCCAGGCCGGGCGTGGTACCCAAGCCAACGCTAAGAAACACGGCGCCGAACTGTTGCGAGTGCAAGTCGGCCAATGTGAAATGAGTCCCCATTTCTTTGCCGGTCTCGACCTTGACGCCGAGCTTTTCGATCATGCCCACTTCCATCAAAGCAATTTCGACGGGCTCGCGAAGACCGATGATGCCGTAGGTGGAGAGGCCCCCGGCGAGATCGCGGCGTTCAAAGAGGGTGACGTTGTGTCCGCGTTTGGCGAGTTCGCCGGCGCAGGAAAGCCCGGCGGGGCCCGCGCCAATCACGGCAATTTTTTTGCCAGTCGCTTTCGCCGACTGAAACGGTAGAGTTCCCTTCCCATAGATGAAATCCATCGCGTAGCGCTGCAGGCGGCCAATGGCAATGGGTTTGTGCTCCGCGCCAAGAACGCAGGCGCCTTCGCACAATTCCTGTACTGGGCAGACCCGTGCGCAAGTGGCGCCCAGCAAATTCGATTCGAGAATGGCGCGGGCCGAGCCGAGAAGATTTTCCGTGCTGATTTTCTTGATGAACTTTGGAATATCGATGTGCGTAGGGCAAGCGTGCGTGCAGGGCGCGTCGTAGCACATCAAACAGCGCGCGGATTCGATGGCGGCTTCGTTGCGGGTGAGCGGCGGGAGAAGTTCGCCGAGAGCGCCGGCACGCCGGGTGTCTTGCTGAAGTTCCGTCAACACAACCTCCTCGAAAAACAGCAATCCTACATTGGGATGCATTTCCCCGTGATGAAGGAAGAGTAGAGGCGAAAACAACTTCTTACAACAGACATTCTGAAGACCGCAAGCTACTTCGCAGCGGGCACGCGCCCCTGCATCAGCAGAAAATATAACCCACCAGAAATGAAAAAGCCCACAAACCAGGCGTAGTCGTAGAGCCAGCGCAACGGCGGGACGGCCAGACCAATCAGAGCCACGACGACACCTACCGCCAGCGCGATTATCGCTTTCATGTTGAAGCCGTTGCGATATTCGTAGAGGCCGCCGCGGCGATACAGGTCGGTCACCAGGAGACTTCGGTGACGCACAAGGTAGTAATCGCAAATCATGATTCCGGCAATGGGGCCGAGAAACGCGGAGCAGCCGACCAGCCAGCCAAATATGTAGGAACTGAAATCGGCGAGGAGCTTCCAGGGCATCATCAAAATCCCGACGATGCCGGTGATCAGGCCTCCGGTGCGGAAGGAAATCAGGCTGGGACGTAAGTTGGAAAAGTCGTTGGAAGGTGAGACGACGTTGGCGGCGACATTGGTGTTGAGCGTGGCAAGAAGTATGGCGATCAAGGCGATCAGCGCGACGGCCGGTTGATTGAATCGCGAGAGCAGAAGAACTGGATCCCAGATGGGCTCGCCAAAAATAACGGCGGATGCGGAGGTCACGGCAACGCCGATGAACGAATACAAGGTCATTGCAGTGGGCAGGCCGAGGGCTTGACCGGTCATCTGTGCGCGTTGCGATTTGGCGTAACGGGTGAAGTCGGGAATGTTCAGCGCCACGGTGGCCCAGAATCCCACCATGCCGGTTAACGCCGGAATAAAGAAGTGAATGAACTCGGCGGTGGTATGGAATTTGCTGGGCGTGTGGAGGACCGGGCCAAAGCCGCCGGCCTTGCCGGTGATCCAGAAGAGTAGGAGCAAGCCAACGGCAAGCATGAACGGTGCTCCAATTCCTTGCAGGAACTTAATGGTTTCGATGCCGCGCCAGACGACCGCCATGTTGATCGCCCAGAAAACGAAAAAGCAAATCCAGTTACTGCCGGGAATGTTGGCCGCTGCGGGCCACACAATGCGCAGCATGGAATAGATGGCCTGGCCGCCGATCCAGGCTTGAATGCCGAACCAGCCGCAGGCCACCAGGGCTCGCAAGACTGCGGGAATATTTGCGCCACGAACACCAAACGAGGCGCGCACGAATACGGGGAATGGAATGCCGTATTCGGTGCCGGCATGGGCGTTGAGCAACATGGGGATCAGGACGATTAAATTGCCGAGCAGGATGGTTCCCACCGCTTGCAGCCAACTCATGCCGCCGGCGATCAATCCGCTAGCCAGCATGTAGGTGGGAATACAAACGCTCATGGCCACCCAGAGCGAAGCGTAGTTGTAGGTGCCCCAAGAGCGGCGCGAGAGTGGGATTGGCGCTAAATCAGGATTGTAGAGAGAAGTGTCGGGCTGTTTAAGATCCATCCAATGTCCCGGTGAGGAGTTGAGGCGACAGCCTATAGCAAGCGCACCGGAAATTCCACTGAATAGACCCGGGAAAAGCGGCGCGTTGGCCACCACATGGTTCGCACCAGTCAGAATGGAGCGAGCTGAGCCAGAAAAAACCAGGGCGGAGTGGCTCCGCCCCGGTCGAGACTAGGATGATGAATAATAAAGGATGATTAGAAACGGGCGGCCTGATTGCTGCCGTCGAAGTCCAGTTCAGTTACGGTGTTGGCGTTGAGCAGCACGCCGGTCTGATCCGACTTCTTGTCCAACTGCACCCAATGACATGGAACTTCGGCGATTATCTTGCCGTTATGTAAAACGTCGACCTGATTTCCCTGTTCCTTGGCGCGGAATTGATACTCTCCGGGGGCTAGTTGCGTGCTTCCTACGGTAGTAGGTTGCGTGACTTCAAGATCGACTGTTTTCGTTTTCGCCCAGACGGGCGTGGCCATTGCGCAGATGGCAATGCCGATAAGAATCTGTTTCACTTGCAAACGCATTTCGTATGTCTCCTATGGATTCTAATTGATTGGGAATTCAGGAGAGTCCCGAATTCCTGTAAACGGCGCCGTAGCCGCAGTGAAAATTAGTCAGCGTGGCGCTCATTTAGTGAGATGCGCGCCCGCGCGATTACGATTCAGATAGTTTCCAGTAGGATTTCGCTGGTGAAACACTGTAGAAGGCTTGGAAAGTCCATTACGAGCGCGAATTATTCTTCGCCAATGTCTTCGTTCCAGACGGCGGGATTGGCACGAATGTAGGTAGCGAGTAGGGTGACACATTCTTGCGAGTCCAAATCGATTACGTTCACGCCCAAGGAACGTAGCCAGTCAATGCCGCCTTGAAAATTTCGGCTTTCGCCAATTACTACCGTGCCGAATCCAAATTGACGCACCAGGCCGCTGCAGTACCAGCAGGGCGCCAGCGTGGTGACCATGATCAGTTTGCGGTAACTCTTCTGACGGCCGGCATTGCGAAAGGCGTCCGTCTCTCCATGGACAGAAGGATCGCCGTGCTGCACGCGGCGATTGTGCCCGGCGCCGATCAGATTGCCGGCAGCGTTGAAGATCGCGGCGCCAATGGGAATTCCGCCTTCTTTCAGGCCGGTGCGCGCCTCTTCCAGAGCGACGGCGAGCATGGCGTGATAGTCCGGAGTGGATGGCATGAGTGCTCCTAGTTGAGGTGAACGCGAGATAGCGTCCTAGTTTTATACCACTGCGGAGACGGCGAGGAGAGCAGGGACGGGGGGAAATGTGACACCCGTCCGCACGTCATGTGACCTGCATCACGTTCTCGTTTCAATTTGGACGCTCCTGCTGCATTTCTCCTTTCCTCAGGCTGCGTGTCACAGCTTTGGTCGACGCCGTGCACAACAATAAGGTGATGACAATACAGCCCACGCTCCTGGTGGTGTTCGCTCCGGCTGCGCTTTTGGCGGGAGTGCTGGCGCAGGTTGTGTTCGGGAAGCTGCTGTCTGCAAAGGCCAAGGGGATTCTGGCAGTACTGTGTGCTACACCGGCTCTGGCTACGGTGCTTTTACTCTTCCCCGCGGTGCGCGAAAGCGGCGCGATTGATGTGAGTTCGGTCTCCTGGGATGGTCCCGCCTCGTTGGTTTTCCATGTCGATGCGTTGAGCCTGCTGTTTGCGTTGATGGGAACCGCGATCGGGCTGATAGTTCTTATTTATTCCGTGAGCTACATGGCGGAAGAGCGGGCGGCCACGCGCTTCTACGCGCTGATGCTGACGTTTATTGCCGGGCTGGTGGGCCTGGTGTTCTGCGCGAATCTTTTATTGATGTATGTGTGCTGGGAAATTGTGGGGCTGTGTTCGTTTGGGTTGGTGGGTTACTGGTACAAAAATCCCGAGGCGGTGCGTGGCGCGCGCAAAGTACTGCTGATGACGCACCTTGCCGGATACGGGTTGCTAGCGGCGATTCTGCTGCTGTACATGCGCACCGGGAGCTTCCTGTGGACGAATCCGTATCTGCCGCAGGCGTTTACCAGCGGGGTTTTTCTGTTGATGCTGTTGGCGCTGGTAGCCAAGTCGGTGCAATTCCCGCTGCATACGTGGATACCGGAAGCGATGGCGGCGCCGACGCCGGTGAGCGCGCTGCTGCATGCGGCGTGTTACGTGAAGGCCGGAGTGTACCTGGCGGCACGAATGCACAGTTTTGGGGCGTGGCACGCAAATTGGGGCGCCACGATGGTGTGGGTAGGCACGGTCACGATGCTGGTGGGAGTGCTGTACGCCATGGTGCAGAACGATTTGAAACGGATGCTGGCGTACAGCACAGTGAGCCAAATCGGCTACATGATCACCGGGATTGGGATCGGGACGCCACTGGGAATCACCGCGGGGCTGCTGCACTGCTTAAATCATGGATTTTTTAAAGGCGGACTGTTTCTCACGGCGGGGTCGGTGCAACATGCCGCCGGCACGCGCGACATGGATCAGTTGGGTGGCTTGGCGCAACGGATGCCGCGCACCACTGCGGTGTGGCTGATCAGCATGGGCAGCATGATGGGGATTCCGCTGATGAGCGGATTCACCAGTAAGTGGATGTTGTACACGGCTGCGCTGCAAAGCGGGCTGGTTGTGCCGGGGCTGATCGCGTGGCTGGCCAGCATCGGCACGGTATTTTATTGTGCCAAGGCGACAAGCGCGGTGTTTCTGGGACCTGCGACGGAGAAGACGGAACACGCGCACGAAGCGCCATCTTCGATGCAATGGGGAATGGGATTGCTTGCAGCCGGGACGGTGGTCCTAAGCATCCTTCCGCAACTTGCGGTGAATTACATTTTGAATCCGATTCTCGGCGTGTTCGGGATGACAGCGGGCGTGCAGGTGACGTGGTTTGGGTTGGCGTCTTCGACAGGCGCGTGGTGGACGACCGGCGGATTTATTTTGGCGCTGGTTTCGGTAGTGATTGGGGCGTTGATATTTTTTGTGGCGCGGCCGGCGGCGGCGCGTGCTGTGGCAGTGGTTGGAGGAACTCCGTATGGAGGATCGCTTGGCGGTTTGGAGGGCGGCGGAACGTTTACCGGGGGCGAACCACTTTCGGGCGAAGGGCGTTTGACGGCTAGCGACTTTTCGGAGATTTTGCGGGCAGGGTGGGCGCCGTTCTATCGCTGGGCGGATGTCGATCGCTTTTATTTAGGCTGTTGGAAAGCGATGAGCGGTTTTGCGTCGGCGCTGAATCGGCTGACAGTGCGCGCGGAAAATTGGGGCGTGCGGTTAACGGCGGCGCTGGCGGTGGTCGTGCTGTGTTCGGTGCGCTGGCTGATTCCGCAAGTTGCGGACACGAGTGTTGGAGAATTTCAGCGGATACCGACGGTGCTGGTGTTTGCTTGTGCTGCGACATATTGCGCGCTGTGTGTGAGTGCTAGTGCGTTGGAGGGCGCGGCATGGCGGCGGCATACGCCGCTGATGATTCTGGCGGGGAGCATCGCGGTGGCTGGGTTAGTCGTGGCGCATCCGGCATTTCGAACCACCCTGTTGACGCTCTCGGCGGGAGTCGCGCTGTTGCTGGTGTTGGAATGCACCGCTTCGAAAAAAGCCAAGTGGACATATCTCACCGTTGTGTTGCTTTCGTGTGCAGCACTGTTGGCTGGGGACCTGATTCTGGATCGCGGATACGCCGACTGGGCACGCGCGTTGCTACTCAGTTCCCTGCTGGCGGTGATTCCTTTGTCGTTGTGGCTGTTGCGGATCGCGGATGATTTGCCGGCGCTGGTGCTGGGATTGTTAATAGCGGTTGTGGATGTAGCGGCGTTCGGCGAGCTGTATTTGATCGCGCAAGCGGCGCCGTGGGTGGTTGAGCCGCGCGGCGTGTGGCTGGGGGCGGCGGCGTTCGCGGCGTTACTGGGATCTTGTTTGATGCTGGTGGAGCGGAACTTGAAGCGTTTGCTGGTGCTCTCGACGCTTGAGGATTTTGGATTTGTGTTGCTGGGAATCACGGTGGGGACACGGCAGGCGATGGCCGGGGCGTTGACGGTGGCAGTGGTTCACGCGCTGGGCAAGGCGCTGTTGTTCATTAGTCTGAGCACGGCGGAAGA
>DASXBH010000325.1:0-3719 GCA_036491775.1 Candidatus Acidiferrum sp. | reverse complement strand
GGCGACGGATACGTTCCATGACCGGGTGTATACGAAGCCGGATCGGTTGGAGCAGATCGCCAAGCGAAAGAAGAGCGGGGCGCGGTCGGTTCCACCGGAACTAGTGTCGGCGCAGATGTTTGATTTTGGGGAAACGGTAGTAATGATAGCGCGCGAGCAACGGAAACAGGGCAAGCCGTATTTCAATAGCCGGATGTGGGTGAAGCGCGACGGGCGCTGGCAGATGCTATTCAGTTTTAATACGCGTATCGAGTAAAACTGGTTATCTGGAAAATCCGAGCTTGCCTGCGAATAAGTGCCGCCAGGGGCCGGTAATAGAAAGATAAAGTCCCCATACGCAAGTACGGCTACGGGCACCCGGTCCCGGAAGGCGTCCCTACAAGAGAAGACGCGGCGATCAGGCGCTTTGGTAGAGCTTGGTCATGACGAATTCGCGGTGACCAAGCGCTTCGGCGCAGGTGAGCCTTCCGTTGCAGGTGCGGATCAGGATGTCGATGAGCTTGTCGCCAGCTTCGTCGAGGGTCATTTCGCGACGGAGAATTCCCGAGACATCGAGATCAATGTGCTCGCTCATGGTGCGTGCGGTTTTCGGATTGGCGGTGAGCTTGATGACCGGCTCGATAGGATTGCCGATTACGTTGCCCTGACCCGTGGGGAAAAGATGAACGACGAAACCGGCAGCGGCTTGTAACGTGACGCATTCCGCGGCGGCCGAGGAAGTATCCATGTAGTAGAGGCCCGGGCCTTTCGCCGGCGCTTCAGCGGGCTTGAGCACGTCGATAAACTTTGCCTTCTTGCCAATCTTTTGCAAATTGCCGAAGGCTTTTTCTTCAATGGTGGTAAGGCCGCCGGCGATGTTGCCTTTGGTGGGCTGCGATTCGGAAAGATCGCTGGTCTTATGGCGTTCAATCACATCTTGATAGGCGTGAAAGACCTGCATGAAACGCTCGCCAACTTCTTTCGTGGCAGCACGAGTCGCACAGACAACTTCAGCGCCAGTCAGTTCGGAAGTTTCGCCGAAGCAGGTGGTGGCCTTTAGAGGATCGAGCTTATCGATCAGGTTGCCGACGGTGGGGCAGGAAGCGAGGCCCGAAGTGGTGTCGCTCTCACCGCACTTGGCAGAAATAAAGAGGTCCTGAATCGAGCAGACTTCGCGCTGCTTTTCGCTGGCCCACTGCACAAACTCCTTGGCCTTGCGGGACGCTTCCGCAATGGTGTTGATGTCGCCCTGACCTTCGATGGCGATGCCGACGACGGGCTTGCCGGTCTTGGCGATGCCATCGACGACACGGCCGGTCCAACTGGGTTCTATGCCGATGACCACGCAGGCCGCGACATTGGGATTCGAGCCGGTGCCAATCAGGGTGCGGAAGTGTAATTCCAGATCTTCGCCAAACTGCAAGCGCCCATAGGCGTGAGGCAAGGCGAGTGTGCCTTTAATATTGTTGGCGACAGCCTCGGCCGCGGCGTTAGAAAGATCGTCGAGCGGCAAAATCACCACGTGGTTGCGGATTCCGACCCGGCCATTCTCTCTGCGATATCCCAGGAAATCGTAACGTCCCATCGTTACCACCTCTTCGTCTTCATATTGTGAACATGCACGTGCCGGCCTTTGGCGATATCGGCAACGGCGCGGCCGACGTCGTGACCATACTTCAAGACGGTGTCGCCATTTTTGATGTCGCCGAGCGCGATCTTGTGGCCCAGGGGCACCGGGTCGAGTGACGTCAAGGTGATGGTTTCATCGGTTTCCATAATCCAGCCAGTCAAGTCCTGGCCAGCTTTCACATTTTCGTCGACCATCACGCCGACGGTGTCGGCCTTGTCGTGCACAATAAAATGCGTTGGCATCAGAGTTCCTCGCTCCGTCACAAAATAAAAATGATCAACTCGCCTTAGGCGCGGCCGCAGGTGCGGTTTCACCGGGCGCGAGCAGCCGAGTTACTTCCAAAGCAGCGCGTAGCACTTCTTCGCGAATGGCGCGTTCGGCAAGTCCTGCATCGCGCTGCCGAATGGCTTGCAGCATGCCGCGTAAGCCCTGCATGCTTTCCCTGGAGCGTTCCATCGAACGCTGCGGATGGGTGAGACCCACAGCGCGCCAGCGCCAGATGCGCGTATGTAACATGCCAATCATGGAAGAAAGCGTGGGGCTGCGCGCGCCCTGGAACAAAACATCGTAGAAACTATTTTTGGAATCGAGAATGGCTGCGGGATCGCCGTTGTCATAAGAATCCGCAACCGACTGCAGCGCGCTTTCCAGTTTTTCGATTTCGGGGTCGGCAGCATTTTCGACGAACAGGCGCGCAGCTAATCCCTCTAGCACGGCGCGAATGGAATATAAGTCGCGAGCTTCGTCGAGGGTCAACGCGCGCACCACAGGTCCTTTGTTGGGGATGATGGCGATGAGTCCCTCCGACTCCAGTTGGCGAAGCGCTTCGCGAATTACGGTGCGCGACACGCCCATCATGGCGATCAACTCCCGCTCGATCAGGCGTTCACCCGGATTGAGGCGCCCGGCGATGATGGACTGGCGAAGTTCGTCGAGGACCTGTTGACGCAAGGGCGCGGCAAACTTGCGGATGGGGGTAAGAGCGGCAGAGAGGGGGAAAGAGGTTGACTCTGGCATAGTCTAGTAATACTGTAATACAAGATGATGTGGTGTGCAAGCCTGTGTTTGCCGCTTCGCATCCTTTATTAGCGCTGTCTGCGAGGTCGCTGTGACTGATTCACCGGTACGCGTAGGAATTGTGGGCTTGGGCCGATGGGCAAAGGTGCTGACCAAGGCCGCGAGCAAATCCGAGAAGATCAAAATCGTGGCGGGATATAGCCGGTCGGAAGAGAAGCGGCAGGATTTCCAAACGGAAACGGGCGTGCCGTCGGCGTCGACGATTGAAACGTTGCTTGGAGACTCGTCGATCGAGGGCGTGATCTTGACGGTGCCGAACGAACAGCATCTGCCGATGGCGGCGGCCGTAGCGCGCGCGCGAAAACATGTGTACACCGAGAAGCCCATCGCCAGCACGCTGGCTGAGGGATTGGAAATCGAAGCGCTCCAAGCCAAATACGGAATCACGGTTACGGTGGGACACAGCGCGCGATTGATGGCGGGAATTCGCAAGATTCGCGAAGCCATCGATAATGACGAACTCGGGCGCGTGGCGTTCATCGAAGCAAACTTTTCGAACAACCGCGCGCTGGAACTGACGCCGAAAACATGGCGCTGGTACAAAGATCGTGCGCCGGGCGGACCGCTATCGCAACTGGCGATTCACCAGTTCGACGTGCTGCACTATTTAGGCGGAGAAGTGGTGGAAGCAAGTGCGATGGCGTCGAAGCTTTCTCCGGTCGGAGCGGAAGTGGACGACCAGTCGATGACGCTGGTGAAATTCGCGGACGGAAAAGTGGGCTACGTGGGCGCATGCTGGACGTCGCCGGGAGTCTTTTCGGTGCGGGTGTTCGGGTCCAAAGGGCTGATGCATTACGAAATTGATTTCGATACGTGGGATACGCCGGACCAGTTGCACAAGAAATCGACGCTATATATTCAACGCGGCAAGGATGGCTACGCCAAGCGCGAAGAGTTAGTTGTGCCGGAAAGCGACATGTTCCGCGCGGAGTTGGAAATGTTTGCGGACAGTTGCCGGTCAGGACAGCCGAATGAGTTGAGTGCACGCAACGGCAATGCGGCGGTGGCGATTGTGTATGCGGCGCTCCGTTCG
>DASXBH010000324.1:0-8094 GCA_036491775.1 Candidatus Acidiferrum sp. | reverse complement strand
TGTCCGGAGGGACCCGAATGGTAGTCGTCATCCTAACTGTTGCCGTACTAGGACTCTTCGTAATCTCCCTAGTGAGTTCCTTCTTCTCCACCAATCGCCGTCGCTCCTGATCCGTCGATCATCATCCCGATCAACCCTCTCTACTTCAACCGGCCGTCATTCACAGCGCAGTCCTCGAAGCGATCTGTGCGTCATCGCAAGGTTCGTGCGCATGAATCCCTCTTCGTAGGCCGCCACACCGGGGTTTCTTGCTTCGCACGATTCCTGGTTTATTTAATTCGAAACTAGCTTCTTTCCCTCAATCGTTCCCCGCCGTTCCCGCCCCCAACTTCGCATTCACCGCATCCATCGTCCGCAGCGAATAAATCAGCGCCGCCCCCGCATTCATCGCCATCGCCACGCCCAGCGCTTCGGCAATCTCCTCTTTCGTCGCGCCCGCCTTTACCGCTGCGTCGCTATGCACCGTGATGCAACCGTCGCAGCGCGTCGTCACCGCCACCGCCAACGAAATTAGTTGCCGCACTTTCTCTCCCAGGTGGGTGCTCTTCGCGTTCGCATTCGACAGCGCCTGATACCCTCGCACTGAATCCGGCGTCAACTTCATGAAATCCGTGAGCTGCGCGCCAATTTGTTTCTGATACTCATTCCAATCCAGCATCATAAATTTCTCCTGGTCATCTAGGATTTCCGCCAACGGCACGCGAGTATACACCCCGCCCATCCTCCACACCACGCGCACCTCGGCCCTGGCACGCACACACCCGCAAACGCCCGGCCTGACCTTCCTTTAAATTTTCATCGAGAAAGTGGGGAGCGTCCGCTATGCAAAATCAGTATGTCCGCCCCGCCTGCGAATATCCCCCAAACGACCACCGCACTCCCACCGTCGAATACAATCCGTACGGCCCATTCGTCCGCAAATCCGCCGGACCCAAATACCGCGAATATCTTCCCAGGTAATCCACTTGATGCTGCGTCAGCCGTACCTCCAGCCCGTGCGGCAACTGAAATCCCACGCCTATCGAACGATCAAACGCAATCGGCTCCATCGACGCCAGGTAACTCACCTGCGGAATATTCTTCCCAAACGACATTTTCGGCTCCAGGAACAGGAAAAGGTGTTTCGCCGGTCCCCGCCCAATCGGCTGCAATTCCAGATAGCCGCTGAACAAATACCGCGCATACGCCGTGCAATTCGACGCCGTTCCTCCAGCACTCTCCGGCTGCGGAAACGCGCACCGCCCCATATCCGGTTCATTATGCGAAGGCGCCACCTGAAAATCCGTATACCCGCGTATCCAGTTATGCGGAAAAAACATGCTTGTCGTTGCTAGCGGAGAAGTCTTCCCCGCTACAAACGCACTTTCCTTAGGCGCCACATACGCCGTCTCCTGCACCCGTACCTGCCCTTGCGCTCCCGTCACGCCGATGAACACACCACACCACGCGCCTACCATCAGTAATGTTTTCATCAATGTCTCCCCGTCCGCGTCTACGTTGCAGTTTCGGACTGTGTGATCCACCTGACCGGCAAGTGCCAAACTTCAGCACGCGGTTGACGCCGAGGGAGCCGCACGATGCAACCGCAGTTCGTACGGTGTTCCGAAACTCAGTTGTTCGCGAGTTTATCTCAATTCCCTGCGATTGGAAGAAAGATCTGCCAGCCGTGCTCCGAGATCTAAATCACGCCAAGCTTCACTATTGGGCCTTTGCCGCCCCACCCTCTACCGGAATTGGTAACTCCACCATCGCGGGCGCCAAAAATCCCGCGCGCAGCCGCTCAATCGTGCTTATAACCAATTCCCGAATCCGCGGATCCCGTGTGATCGATTCGTGTCCCGCTCCCGCCACCGTCACGTTCGCCACCAACTTCGTCATCGTCGGATCTTCCATCTTCAAATGTCGCGTGGTCATGAACATCAACACGTCGTGCGCGTGAAACAGTGCTCCGTTCTTTACATTCCGCGGCACCGTCTGATCCGTTATCCCTACGCTGTCCACCTGGATGGTCAACTCCACAGGAATGTTCCGGCTGCGCAACTCCCGCGCCACGCTCATCATCGCCCAGCCACCCATGCTGTGCCCCACCAGAATCACTTTCGGGCAGAGCAGTAATTCCGCTGGCGTCATCACTCCGTCATGCGCCGGAAAATGTTTCAGCAGCCAATCCCGTCCCATCGTCCACACATACGGCGAGTACGAACTCGCGCACACATCGCCGAACCCTGCCCCGCGCAACACGTCGCGAATCTGCACCACGCCCGAATATTTGTTGTCCGGCGGTTCCAAAGCTCCAACAAATCCCAAGTAAATGATCTTGCACGGCGACGAACCTGCGCCGATTTCCGGAGCGAAAGTCGACGCAGCGCCAGCCGGCGGCAGCACATTCTGCCCATGGGCCGAGACTGCTCCCGATAGCAACACTCCGAGCACCAGGGCAACGGCACGAACGTCATAAAAATGTCTAAGCGATCTACGGCAGGCAGACTTCCAGTCTTGCGTCCGAATCGTTGCGCGAGGCATCTGCCGACATAGTAGGCTGCGGCATTCCCCGGGTCAACGCACGCCAAGCAAAAAGTATTTCTTTCTACGTGAACTGGTAACGATCGTTGGATTCGTTTCTAACAACCCCGGTATATCGTCGCTGTCGCAATTTGCCGCGAAAGTCCCGCCGCCATTGTCTTTTTGCCAGTTCCAACCACGCACCGTCAAATCCATGTACCATTAACTCGCTGCTCGAGACCGCTCCGCCCACTACAACGAGGCTCCGTGAAAAATTCGAAAATCATCCCAGCTCTTCTGCTATCTCTCACTCTCGCAGCCTGCTCCAAAACTTCCACTCCTCCCAACGAACAAACATCTCAACAGAAAGCCCCCGCCACTCCTCCCCCGGCCCCGGGAAGTTCCGCCCCTACCGAAGCAACCGGGCAGGGCGTCAAAACCGAAATGCGCAACGTCATGTTCCGTCTCACCTCCAAAGCCGCCGCCCACATCGAAACTCTCTCCGGCGAACTCTGGCCCACCGGCAAATTCGATATGCCCGTCTTCGACGACAAAACTTCCTTCGAGGTCCACGTCGCGTCCGGCAGAATCTCTCTCTCTCCAGCAGCTCTCACCGAGATCATGAATTCCCACGTCTTCGCCGCCAATGATGCCCCGCTCAAAGAACTGAATGTCTCCATCAAAGACGGTCAGCTCATCATCAAAGGCAAGTTGCACAGCAAGGGCGACATTCCTTTCGAAACCTCCGGCGTCCTCACCGTTAATCCCGACGGCCGCCTGCGCGTCAAAACCGAAAAAGTCAAAGCTCTTCACGTCCCGTTAAAGAGTGTCATGAGCGCTCTACGCATCGACCTTGCCGACATCATCAACACCAGCAAAATTGAAGGCGTCGATACCGACAAGAACGACCTGCTCATGGATCTCAGCACTCTGCTTCCCCCGCCCCACATCCGCGGAAAGGTTTCCGCGGTGCGCGTCGCAGACAACACCATCACCACCATTTTTGGCACTGGCGAGAAAAATTCCGCCCTCGACCAAAAAGAAAACACCAATTACATGTATTTCCAGGGAAATCGTGTCCGCTTCGGAAAGCTCACCATGCAGGATACCGACCTGATGATCCTTGATCTCGATCCTGCCGACCCGCTCGACTGGAATCAGGATCGTTACGCCGACCAACTCGCCGCCGGCTATTCGAAAATGAGCGAAAAATTTGCTCTACGCACCTACGTGAAGGACTACAACAAAGTCCCGCGCTCCCCATCCCCCCGCGCCGCCATTGCCCCCAAACCAACCGAACCGAACTAGTTCCCGTAGCACAGCCATTCCCGGCTGTGCTCTTGGCTTCCTCCACATCTCTCCACGAAAAATCGGCACGTCCCTACTGCGCTCCCGTGTAATACCCATCCCGGGTTTGCACCGTCAAATCCTTATCTTTCGTCGTCAGCTGAATCTTGTGGTATCCCTCGCCCGTATTCTTATCCGGCGTATACCCCAGGCTGTACTGGTTCCGCAGTTCCTCTTCAATCTCCGCGTAAATTTTCTCTACCGTCTCTTTCTTCGACACCTCAAACAGTCTTCCCCCGGTCTGCTTGCAGATTTCCTGCAGCACCTTCTTTCCATCCGGACGCTCTTCCTGCGGCCTTCCGCCGCCACGCCGCCCGCCACCACCATATGGCCCCATCGAAAATCCGCCATGGCCTCCGCCGTTGCCCTCGTCATCCTTAAATAAAATCGAATACACCACGGTGTCCGCCCGTTGCGCCGTCGCAATCGCCGTCGTCAGACTCTCTTTGCTCCCATGATCCACACCGTCCGTCAAAATGATCAGCGCCTTTCGTCCCTGCTGCTTGCTCATCATTTCGTCCGAAGCCAAATACACCGCGTCATACAGCAGCGTGCCAGCACCACCGCCGTGGTGTCCGCCTCGTCCACCGCCGCCGTTTCCTCCTCGTCCTCGGCCCATCCCACCGTACCCGCCGCCACCACCGCCACTACTGCTCCCGCCACCGCTATTTCCGCCCCCACTGCGATCCGCATCTGCTTGCGGCGTTTGCAGCGATTGCAGTGCCGCCTGCAATTTCGGTCGCGATGGCGTGAATTCCTGCAGCAACTCCACTTCCCGATCAAAGTGAATGATGAACGCCAGATCCTTATCTTCACGCAGCAGGTGATCCAAAAAGCTATAACTCGCGCTGCGTTCCGAATCCAACACCCGCCGCTGGCTCAAACTCGTGTCCACCAGCAGTCCCAGTCGCAGCGGCAAATCGCTCTCCCGCGCAAAATAATTGATCGTCTGCGGACGCCCATCTTCCTGCAGCGCAAAATCCTCCTTCGACAGGTTCGGTACAATCTTCCCGTGCTTGTCTCGCACCGTCGCCAGCACGCTCACCGTCTTCACCTGCACCACGATCTTTGGCTCCGGCCCTTGCTGTTGCGGCGTTTTCAGTTGCGGCTGCTGTTGTTGCGAAGTGGCCGCCGGTGCAGGCTGCGATTGCTGCTGCGCCCACATCCTCCCGCTCAACGATAAAAATCCTGAAGCCGCCAACAGCGCCAATCCACCGCACCAAAAACACTTTCCCGCCATGCCTCTTCTTCCTTCTCGTGCCACTTCCATTTTCATTTTTCTCCGCACTCGTCGACTACTTGAGAAGCAGCGCCCGCTGCTTTGGTTGCAGACTTTCCTCCGGCCTCATCCGCCACGCCACATAGACAGACCTCGACACTCGCGCCGGCGCTCTATCTTGAATTCCGCTCCCTCTCCAAATAAGTTCCGGCTATCTCTTAGTGATACCTAAGCTCAGCGCTGCCTCGCCAACAAGCCATCCTCCCTGCTCTCCAATTCCGCATTTCAACCGGACCGCGCCTCTGTGATAATGTTTTTGGTTCACTTGCAGTGCACACAAGCGGAGTCTGTGGCCGCCGCGGGATACGATCAGAACTCATATCCGCAGCATCGGTAAAACTTCGAATCATCTGGAATGCGCCTCCCCGCTCACGGAGCGTCGCCTTCCCAGTTGCTTAACAGGAGCCCCAATGAAGAGCACCTACAACGGAATAGCGGTACCGGCAGACGGCAAGCCCATCGACTACCACAACGGGGCCCTGCAAGTTCCCGACAACCCGATCATCCCCTTCATCGAGGGCGATGGCACCGGTCGCGACATCTGGAAAGCTTCCCGCCGCGTCTTCGATGCCGCCGTCGAAAAAGCCTATGGCCGCAAGCGCCGTGTCGTCTGGTTCGAAGTCTTCGCCGGAGAAAAAGCCTTCAACACTTTCAAGCAGTGGCTCCCTGATGAAACCGTCGACGCCGCTCGCGATTTTCGCGTCTCCATCAAGGGCCCGCTCACCACTCCGGTCGGCGGTGGCATTCGCTCTCTCAACGTCGCTCTGCGCCAGATTCTCGATCTCTACGCCTGCGTCCGCCCGGTCCGCTATTTCCAGGGAGTTCCTTCTCCCGTGCGCGAGCCCGAAAAAATGGACGTGGTCATCTTCCGCGAGAACACTGAAGACGTTTACATCGGCATCGAGTGGAAAAGTGGCACACCTGAAGCGCAAAAACTCCTCGAATTTCTCAACAACGAAATGCTCAAGGGCACCAAAAAACAAGTCCGCATGGACTCCGGTGTTGGCATTAAGCCCATCTCACCCTTTGGCACCAAGCGCCTCGTTCGCCGCGCCATTCAATATGCTCTCGATAACAAGCGCGTCAGCGTCACTCTCGTCCACAAGGGCAACATCCAGAAATTCACCGAAGGCGCCTTCCGAGACTGGGGCTACGATCTCGCTCGCGAAGAATTCCGCTCCCAGACTGTCACCGAACGCGAGAGCTGGATTCTCGATAATCTCGACAAAAATCCCGGCATCACCATCGAACAAAACGCCGCCATGATCGAGCCCGGTCTCGAACAGGCCACCCAAGACTTCAAAAACACCATCTACGCCGAAGTGAAACGCACTCTCGACGCCATTGGCGCCACCCACGGCAAAGGCCAATGGAAAAAGAAGCTGATGATCAACGACCGCATCGCCGATAGCGTCTTCCAGCAAATGCTGCTCCGCCCCAACGAGTACAGCGTTCTCGCTACTCCCAATCTCAATGGCGATTACCTCAGCGACGCTTGCGCCGCGCAAGTTGGTGGACTCGGCATCGCTCCAGGTTCGAACATTGGCGATGGCTACGGCGTTTTCGAAGCTACTCACGGCACCGCGCCCAAGTACGCCGATAGGGACGTCATCAATCCCAGCTCGGTCATGCTTTCCGGCGCCATGATGTTCGAATTCCTCGGCTGGAAAGAAGCCGCCAAACTCATCGAAGACGGCATCGCCCACACCATCCAGCAAAAGCGCGTCACCTATGATCTCGAACGCCTCATGCCTGGCGCCACCAAACTAGGCACCGCCGCCTTCGCCTCTGCCATCATCGAAAACATGCAAGAAGCAGCCGTAGCCAAGTAGTGGCAGCTCAATCACAATCTCGCCACGCAACACCTGTCGTCCCTCCAGGCTTGCCGGCGTTTTTTCGCCGTCGTGCACAACTTTCATGGCAGGCTACAGCTACATCGCACTTGACCAGCCATGCGCAACTGTCATCCCGATCGAAGCGTCGCGCCTTTTGCGCCGCGCAGCGGAGGGGTCGAGGCAACATCTCGAATCAACCTCACTCTCTCCGCCACCTCCATGCTCTTCCCTCTGCGAACTCTGTGCTAAGCCTTTCCCTTTTCCTGGCGTTTCACCAGTCACAAATCACCATTCACTTCTTTCCACTCTCAAGGAGACTCGCATGGCACGCAAGAAAGTAACTGTAGTCGGTGGTGGTTTCGTAGGCTCAACAACCGCGCAGCGCATCGTCGATCTCGAGCTCGCCGACGTCGTCTTAACGGACATTCTCGACGGCCCACCCGCAGGCAAGGCTCTCGACCTGGTGGAGTCTACCCCCATCACCAAAGCCGACGCGCACGCCACTGGCATCTCCACCGCCAACGGCGACTACAGCGCCACCGCGGGCAGCGACGTCGTCGTCATCACTGCCGGATTCCCTCGCAAG
Source organism: Candidatus Acidiferrum sp. (assembly GCA_036491775.1). GTDB lineage: Bacteria > Acidobacteriota > Terriglobia > Acidiferrales > UBA7541 > Acidiferrum. The sequence goes on along the minus strand of DASXBH010000324.1, from coordinate 545 downwards.
CCTGGCATGAGCCGCGACGATCTTCTTAAAGCCAATTACGACGTCGTCAAAGCCGTCGTCGAACAGATCGTCAAGCACTCACCTCACTGCATCATCATCGTCGTCACCAATCCGCTCGACGCCATGGCCCAGGCCGCCTTCAAAGTCAGCGGCTTCCCCAAGAATCGAATTCTCGGCATGGCCGGTGTGCTCGATTCCGCCCGCATGAGCGCCTTCGTCTCCATGGAATGCAATGTCAGCGTCGAAAACGTCCACTCCTTCGTCCTCGGCGGTCACGGTGACGACATGGTTCCCCTCCCGCGCTATTCCACCGTAGCCGGAATTCCCCTCCCCGATCTTCTGCCCAAGGAAAAAATTGATGCTATCGTCGACCGGACCCGCAAAGGCGGCGCCGAAATCGTCAATCTTCTCAAAACCGGCTCAGCCTACTACGCTCCTTCTGCTGCTGCCGTCGAAATGGTTGAAGCCATTCTCAAAGACAAGAAAAAAATCCTGCCCTGCGCCGTCTATCTCGATGGGGAATACGGAATCAAAGGCCTCTTCGT
>DASXBH010000323.1:0-4480 GCA_036491775.1 Candidatus Acidiferrum sp. | reverse complement strand
GCGTCTGCGGGATTTTTGGCGGTGGCGGCGCTCTGTTCCAGGGAGGGCGCCATTTTGTTGAGCTTCGAGACTTTGCCCTTGTTCATGTGGGATTTCTCGGCGTTTTGAATGGCCTTCTGGAGATCGGCGATTTGTTTTGCGGGCAGCGCTTGGGAGCGTGACAACTGATCGACGTAGGCTTTGGCGACGATTAGTTGCGAGGGCCACTCGATTTTTTGTTGATTCTGTACGTTGAGTTCGGGCACGTGAACCGCTTTGGCCGCGTCGATTTCGTTTTGCGTGAGGAACTTGGTGGGAGTGAGTTCGAAGACGTCGAGGCCGCGGGCAATTTCCGAAGCGTAGATGGTGCCGTTGTACCAGTAAGCAGACCAGTCGCCACCGAGGACCAGCGTCTTGGGATCAATTGGGCCGCGATCGAAGTAGGCGATTTCGAAGGGATGCGTGGGATCGGTGAAATCGACGACAGAGATGCCGCCCTGATACCAGGCTTGCACTTCGATATCGCGTCCGGGAACGGGAACGAGCGAACCGTTGTGGGCGACGCAATTTTCGGTGTCGCCCTGCGCAGCGGGAAGCTTGTAGTAGCCAGCCATGCTGAGCTTGTCGTCTTTCAGATTGAAGATGGCGTCCGCGCCCCACTTGTTGGGATCGTTCTGACGGCAACGCGCGCCCAAGCCGCCACCCCACTCATCGGTGAAGACAACTTTGGTGCCATCGTTGGAGAAGGAAGCGGAGTGCCAGTAGGAATAATTGGGATCATTGACGGCATCGAGGCGCTTGGGATGAACGGGATCTTTAATGTCGAGGAGAATTCCATTGCCGGAGCAGGCGCCGGCGGCGAGGCCGATCGCGGAGTAGACGGTTATGTCGTGACACTGGTCGGTGTCGGAGGGCTTCTCTGCGCCTTTTTTGCCGTGGGTACCACCGTTGTTGAGGCCGTTCATCGCGCCGCTGCGGGCATCCATGAAAACGCGGGGACTAGAAACGATTTTGGCTTCTTGCGGGGCGGCGACCGGAACTTTAATTACGTCGATACGAAACAGCGCGGTATTGGGATCCTTGTCGGGCTTTTCACCGGAGCAGCCGGCGAGTTCTTCGGGTTGACGGACGAAGGATGTGCCGGAGACGTAGATGTAGACATTATCTTTGTCGTTGGGATCGATGACCAGAGTGTGGGTGTGGGAGCCGCGGCAAGTCTGCACGGCGGCAACCTGCTTGGGATTTTTGATGTCGGAAATGTCGAAGACGCGGACGCCGCGGAAGCGGTCTTTTTGCGCAACGGGAAGGCGACGTTTCTTTTCTTCACCTGCCGGCGGCGGAGGCTCTGGGGGAAAACCCTGGGTGCCGCAATCGATGCGGCCATTGGGCATTTCCACGGACATGAAGAGCAAATTCTTGTAGACGGAGACGTCGCCCTGTCCACCGGGGCAGACCAGCGTGGTGAGCAGATTGGCGCTGGCGGGATTGGAGATGTCGAAAATATTGACGCCATAAAAATTTCCCTGGAAAAGGTGGTTGCCCTGAAAGGCAAAGTCGGAGTTGGCGAAGGCCAGCTGGGCGATGACGAGTTGGAGGGGCTTAGGAAATTTCATACCGCCGCCAATGCCGAGCTGACTGATAGTCTTCTGGACTTTAGGATCATCGGCATCGGTGGTGCCGAGCTGAAAGGCGTCGGGCTTTTTGACGAGCAGGAGATGCTTGATGCCCATCGAGGTTTCGCCAGCGTCGTAAAGTCCCGGAGTGAGTTTGGCGCGCGGATCGGTGGCATCGGAGCCGGTCATGCCGGGGGCGAGCACGGGAGGAGGCTCAGGAGCGAACGGATTTTCATGCTCTTCGGAGTCTGGGGCTTTCGCGGGTTCTCCGGCGGGAGGAGCAGCATCCTTTTGCGCGGGCGGGGCTGCGGGCGACTGCGCGGGAGCTTGTGCACGAACGCGGCTCACGGCAGAAGATAAGAGAAGCGCAGCTACGGCCACACGAAACGCAACACTGGACAAACGAATCATCGGTTCTCCTCTAAGACTTTTTCTCGAGCATATTCTGCATAATTTTGATTTCGGCGCGCTGAGTATTGTCAGCGTCGGTGGCGAAGTTGAAGATGTCTGCATCCTGGCCAGCGCCGGCGGTATCGAACAAGTCTTTAACCATGATTAACGCACCGTCGTGGTGCTGAATCATTCCGGTGAGAAAGAGGCGATCGAATTCGGCGCCTTTGGCGTTGCGCAGCGCGTCCATCTGCTGCGCGGAAAGCATCCCGGGCATCAGCGGCATGGCGTGGGACATATCCATACCGGGCATATCCGACATGGACATGGTGAGCGGTTCGCCGCGAAGGGCCAGCCAACGCTGCATGAACTTGATTTCATCGGTCTGCGAGCTGCTGATGCGGGCGCCGAGGGATTGGAGATCCTTGTTGGTGGTGTGCGACGGGATCAGCGCGGTCATCTCCACGGCTTGGGAATGGTGCATGATCATGCCCTGCATGAACTCGACGTCTGCCTGGGAGCGCGGAGGAAGCGTGCCTTTGGTGGACGGCGGCAGCTTTTTGCTGGGCTGACCGGGCGCACCGGGCTGGACGATAACAGGAGCGGAGGAATCATTCTGCTGAGCAGATACGTGAGGCGGAGAGGAAAAGTAACCGAAGATAGCAAGAATAAGGATATGCGAGAGCGGCACGTTGAGATTCTAAAGCATTTTGGGGAAAAGAGAGAAATTTGGGGGACGGGCTTGGCGGATTTGCTACCAATCGCGATGGCAGGGGTGGGATGTTACCATTTGCCGGCGTGCACGCCGCCATCCACGTGCAAGATTTCACCAGTGGTGAAGGTGGCGTCGATCAGGAACAATGCGGCATCAAGGACTTCCTGGATTTCTCCAATCCTGCCGAATGGGTTTAGAGCTTTCAAAGATTCATAGGTTTCAGGTTTATGCATGGGCGTCTTGATGACGCCGAGGGCCAAAGTGTTTACGCGAATGCCGTCCTTTGCATACTCGATGGCGAGTGCGCGAGTAACGGCGTGCAAGCTACTCTTGGCCATAACTTGAAGCGCCGCCGGTGAACCGGCCATGGGCTGGTCGACCATGGAGGTGGATATATTGAGGATGCTGCCGGTTTTCTGCTTGAGCATTTGTTTCACGGACAGCTGAGAAATGTAGAGAAAGCCGGCAACGGTGGTGGAGATTAAGGTGTTGAAATCTTCGGTAGTGTAATCGGGGAAAGGCTTGGAAATAAAAATGCCGGCGTTGTTGATGAGGACGTCGATGCGGCCGAAGCGGGATAGGGCGGTGTCTGCAATTTTTGCCGCGGTTTTTGGATCGCCAATGTCTCCATCGACGAGTGCGAGAGCCGGTGATGCCGGGAACGGATTTGCTTTGGTAATGTGGCGCGAATTGGCGACGACGTTGTAATGGCGATCGAGGAAGGCAGTGACAAGAGCGGCGCCAATGCCTTGGGAACTGCCGGTAACGATCGCGGTCTTTGGTAGAGCTGACATCGAAGAGCTCCTTCTATTTGAAAGCGGTATTTCTAGAGTTGGCTAAGATTTTTTTTCTCGAGTGTGGCCATGGCAAGTTTCTTTCCAGGCAGAGCTTCTTTGGCGCGAATGTGATTTTGTTTGGATGTGCTGGGGACGAGGAAGGATGGAAGTTTTTGCGGAACCTAAACTGGTTGCAGAGCGTGATGGCGATGGGTGGCGTTCTTGATTAGCTAACAGCCCTTGCATAAGAGGAGGTCAGTCGCTTGGTCGCCATTAAAGATGACCATCCATGAACTATTTCGGATGAAAAGCACATCCCTGTTTTCCCATGCGGAGTGTTGGTAGCAGGCTTTGAGGTAGGACGATGCTCCGGTGAGATTTGTGAGATATCCGAACTTTTTTTGTAACTGGGCCCTAGTCTTCCCTACGACCAACCGTTCGCGGCTCGCGTCGCCAATCATGGTGCCGGTCGCGGTGTCGAGGTTCAGTGCATAGAGGCCGTTTTTCCAAAGAACATATTTGATGTTCCTTGGATCAGACAGAGATGGATAGGTGACGGTCCAAACGAGAGCGACAACAACCAAAAGAGTGAGGACGACAAACGCGGTATCTGCTAGAAATTTCGTCATTGATTGCAGAATTCTACCGCATGACTGCGGGAATATGGATTAGTGGTTGCGGGATTCGCCGAAGGTGTAGATGGCGGATAGGGTGGAGCGGAGATTGCTTTGGCCGTTGACGGCGACGGCGGGATTGAAGAAGGAAGTGTGGAAGTAGTCGGCGCTGATGCGCATGGAGAGCGCGGGAGTGAGGCGGTATTGGAGGGCGCCGCCAGCAGCCCAGGCGAACTTGTTGGTGTAGCCGGTGACCATTTGTCCGGTGGTGGTGAAGTTGACGCCGGTTTCGCGAGCGGCGCCGGCCAGGGTTTCGATCTGCAGGTTGTAGCGGGGGTGGCGGGCGACGTAGAAAACGGGCCCGGCGAGATAATTCAAGACGTCGGCGGAGTG